>URJC01000006.1 GCA_900548135.1 uncultured Odoribacter sp.
GTTGCTGTGGGGCGGTTAACTGAACAGAAAGGCTTTGATTGGCTTATTTCCATTTGGAAAATAGTTAGTGAGGCCTATCCGGACTGGCGTTTGGTTATTGTGGGCGAAGGAGAGCAAAAAGCGATGCTTGAAGAAGAAATCCGTAGCCGGAATCTGAGGGAAAGAGTAGAAATCCGTCCGTTTACCCGTGCTATTGTTCCTGTTTATCTGGAAAGTTCTGTTTATGTCATGACTTCCAGGTATGAGGGGTTTCCGATGGTGTTGATTGAAGCAATGGCTTGTGGTTTGCCTGTAGTGTCATTTGCTTGCCCTTCGGGCCCTACTGAAATTATCCGGGAGGGGAAAAATGGCTTTTTAGTTCCGGTCGGGGATTGCGGTCTTTTTGCTGAACGGATTTGCCAATTGATTGGAGACTGCAGGTTGCGCGCCCAAATGGGTAAAGAAGCTATTTTGGATTCTGACCGTTTTACTGAAGATCAGATTATGGAAAAGTGGGATCATCTTTTTAAAACTTTAAGCTGTTCGGATGAGAATTTATTATTATAATATTGGGAATTTTGATGCAAGGTATAAAAAATGGCAGGAAGGAAAATTGCCTGGTCATACTTTATATGGGTTGACCCATTTTCAAAAATATGGTATAGATACTGTTATACATCGTCCCCGGCGTTTTTTCAAATCCAGGTTATTAAAGTCGATCTATACTTTAAAAACAATTCTTTTGTGTAAGGAAAAATACGATGTATTTTATGCTACCATGTTTTATGGGGCTGAATTGTTGATTTTTCTTCGGGCTTTGGGGATTTATCGTAAACCGGTTGTCATTTGGCACCATTCATCAGTGGTTACTCCTTCGAACAGAGTCAGAAGATGGTTTTCCCGTTTTTTCTATAAGGGGATTGATGAACTGTTTTTTTTCAGTCAGCGTATGCTGGATGAGTCTTTGCAAACCGGGAAAGTAAAGTGCGGAAAGGTTATCCATTGGGGAAGTGATCTGGCTTACTATGATAAGAAAAATGAATGGGGAGATTATTTTATATCTACAGGTAAAGAAAACAGGGACTTTTCTACGCTCATAGGAGCTCTTAAAGATTCAAATGTAAAAGCTGAAGTTTATATTCCGGCGCAGGATGCCTGTGCTGCTGATATAGAGAATAGCCGTGAACATGCACATCTGAAATGGCATATTGTAAAACAATTGGTTCCACTGGAAGAATTGGCTTGTAAAGAGGCTGGTTCACTGGCTGTATTAATTCCAATTCTGGAGACAACGGTACATTATCCTGTTGGCTTAACTTCGTTAGTTGAGGCGATGGCACAGCAGAAAGCCATTATTGCAACAGATAATCCTTATTTTCCCATAGATGTTGAAAAAGAAGGAATTGGAATAAAAGTTGCTTATGGGGATAAAGAAGGGTGGAGGGAGGCGTTTGAATATGTATCTTCACACCCTGAGATTGCCCGGGAATGGGGATTAAAAGCAAGGAAGTTGGCAGAGGAGCAGTATAACCTGGAAAATTGTATGGTAGAAATGGTTACGGAATTAGTAAAATGGGCCAAATGAAAATAGTCATGTTGAGTACCACAGCTGATTGTGGAGGGGCTGCCATTGCTTGTAAGCGTTTATGGAGGGCCTTAAAGAATACAGGGCAGGCAGAAGTGAAACTGATTGTTCGCTCTGCAACTTCGACAGAAGAATCAGTATACGTTTTAGATAGGACTTGCTGGGGTAAATGGAAAAATTTATTTCATTTTGTTTGGGAACGTTTGGTCATTTGGTGTTGCAATTGTTTTTCCCGGAGGCATTTGTTTGCTGTTTCAATCGCCAATGCAGGTACTGATGTATCGGAATTACCTGACATTCAGCAGGCAGATATTATTCATTTGCACTGGATTAATCAGGGTTTTTTGTCTTTGAAGGGTATCCGGAAACTATTGGATTTGGGAAAGCCGGTGGTGTGGACCTTGCATGATATGTGGCCCTGCACTTCTATTTGTCATTATGCGCGGGAATGCGATCATTTTACTGAAGGATGCAGAAATTGTTTTTATCTTCGTTATCCCTCTTCACACGATTTGTCAGCGGGTGTCTGGAAAAAGAAGGATTTTCTGAATGATTCCGGCATTCATTTTGTGGCTGTGAGCAGCTGGCTGAAAGATCAGGTTAAACGGAGTGCCCTGACCCATCAGGTAGAGACGATTGTAATTCCCAATGTATTGGATTTGCAGTTGTTTTATCCGCGGGAGGGAACAACTCTAAAGCAAGAATTGAATATTCCGGTGACGAAAAAAATAATTGTCTTCGGAGCAACTAAAGTGGATGCACCTTTAAAAGGATTTGACCTTTTAAAGGATGCGTTAAGGCAACTTTGTCGGGAACAAAACTGGAAAAAGGAATGGATGCTGTTGATTTTCGGAGATGTACATGAAAAAGCTGAACAAGTGTTTGGAGATTTGTATTGCGATTATCTCTATCTGGGGCCTATTGCAGATATAAATAGGCTGGCAGAACTTTATACCATTGCGGATATAACGGCTGTTCCTTCCCATTACGAAACTTTCGGACAGGTTATTATTGAGTCAATGGCTTGTGGTACTCCGGTGGTTAGTTTTGACAGTAGTGGTCAGACTGATATTATTTCTCACCGGGAGGATGGGTATCTGGCTGCTTATAAAGATACAAAAGATTTTGCGGAGGGCATTAAATGGCTGTTGAGTGAAGCTGATTACCGGAAGGTTGCCGAAAAGGCCAGGCATAAAGTGAAAGACCATTATTCAGAAGAAGTTGTGGCACACCAATACCTGAATTTTTATCAGCGGCTTTTAAAATGCGGAAATTAGTTTTGTGATAAAGTGAATTGATTGTAGTTATTTTATAGATAGAGTATTATCTTTGTCTGGGAATCATAAAATGGACAATTTAGTCGTAATTATTTAAATAAAATGATGAGAGAATTTTTAAAAAATGGATTGCCTCATGTGTTGGTAATCGGTTTGTTTGTGATATTGGCAGCAGCCTATTTTTCTCCGGTGGTGTTTGATAATAAAGAATTGTTGCAGGGAGATGTGAAAAGTGGGATTGCCATGGGAAAGGACTTAAAAGATTATCATCAGAAAACAAATGATTATGCCTTTTGGTCGAACCGGATGTTTGGCGGGATGCCGGCAAATTATACCTATATGCCTCCTTACACCAATATTTTTAGTCCGATTGGTAAAATTATGAGGTTGGATTTGCCTTTTCTGCATATAGGACTGGTTTTTCTTTATTTGTTGGGTTTTTATATCTTTTTGCTCTCTTTGGGATGTAAGCCCTGGTTAAGTTTATTGGGAGCTGTCGCCTATGCTTTTGCTTCCTATAATATTATCATTATAGCAGCCGGGCATGTCAATAAAGGTTGGGTAATGGCTACCATGGCTCCTATTATAGGCGGTATTATATTGTGTTACCGGAAAAAATATGTTTGGGGATCAATTATCGCACTGATTTTTACCGGACTGAATATACATTGGAATCATCAGCAAATCAGTTACTATCTGATGATAATTATACTGGTTGTTGCTATTGTTTATTTGGTTTATGCGATCCGCGAACATGCGCTGAGAGATTATTTTAAATCTTCAGCTATCCTCGTGGTAGTTGCTTTTCTGGCTGTTGCTCCTGCGATCGGGCCTCTTTGGTCTACAATTGATTATGCGAAAGATTCTATGCGTGGGGGGGCTGTTTTGCAGAATAATCCGGAAGGTCAGAAAGAAAGTTCAGGTCTGGAGATTGATTATGCTTATATGTGGAGTTATGGAAGGGGAGAAATTATGACTTTACTGATTCCGAATTTTTATGGAGGTAGTTCACATTATAATATTGGCAATAAATCCCATAGCTATGAATTGTTGCGTTCTACCGGGCAGGCAGATCAGTTTGTGCGGTATGCACCTATGTATTGGGGAGATCAGCCCTTTACGGAGGGACCTGTATATGCCGGAGCAATTATCTGTTTCCTTTTTATGTTGGGATTGCTGATTATAAAAGGACCTGAAAAGTGGTGGATATTGATTGCCACTCTTATTTCCGTTATATTGGCATGGGGGAAGAACTTTGCCGTAGTCAATGATTTCTTGTTTTATCATTTGCCTTTGTTCAATAAATTCCGTACACCGGCAATGGCATTGGTGATGGCTGAGGTTACTATGGTTACCCTGGCGGTTCTGGCTTTGAAACAGATTATCAGTGAGACAGGTAATAGAATGAAATATTTGAAGCCTGTATATACTGCTGCAGGTATTACGGGAGGACTGTGCTTATTGTTTGCTTTGTTTGGAGGAGGATTAATGAGTTTTTCTGCTCCTGCGGAACCTTATCCGAATCCAGTCCTTTTGGAAGCGATCAGGGCGGACCGGCAGCAGTTACTGACATCGGATGCGTGGCGCTCTTTTATGTTCATTGCTTTGAGTATGGTTGTGCTGGTCGCTTATCTGAAAAATTCATTGAAGGTAAAATATTTGTTGCTGACAACTGGTATCCTGATCTTTATCGATTTATGGGTTGTAGACCGGCGGGTTTTGAATGAGGATAATTTTGTGACTAAACGGCAAGCGGTAGAAGTGATGCCTACTCCTGCGGATCAACTGATATTGCAGGATAAAGATCCGAATTACAGAGTATTGAATTTGACAACGAGTACTTTCAATGAGGCAAATACTTCTTTTTTTCATAATTCTATAGGAGGGTATAGTCCTGCAAAACTGCGTCGTTATCAGGATATCATTGATTATTATCTTTCCAGGGAGGTCAATGTCAATGTGCTGAATATGCTGAATACCCGTTATATTATCGCCCCAACCCAGCAAGGACCTCAAGTTCAGAAAAATGATCAGGCTTTAGGAAACGTCTGGTTTGTGGATGAAGTGGAATGGGTGCATTCACCGGATGAAGAGATTGTTGCTTTGAAGGATTTTGACCCTGCAAAAACGGCAGTGATTGATGAGGTTTGGAAAGACAAATCCACAGTCTGGGAGAATTTGCAGCCTGTAATGGATTCTACCGATTATATTCGGTTAAAAGAGCTGGTGAATCCGGGATATTTAGTTTATGAGAGCCATAGTGGACAACCGCATATGGCGGTATTTTCCGAAGTATTTTACAAAACATGGAAGGCCTATATTGACGGGGAAGAGGTTCCTTTGGTAAGAGTGAATTATATTTTGAGAGGTCTGCCTATACCTGCTGGTGATCATCAGATTGAGTTTAAGTGTGTGGATGAAATTTATCAGAAAGGGGCCCGTTTATCTTTGATTGCCTCTATTTTAATTGGGGTAGTTTTAGCTGGTTTGTTCGGATATGCTTTCTGGCAAATATTCAAAAATAGCAGAAATGGAAAGTAGTATGCCGCTTTTTACAGTCATTACAGTGACTTATAATGCGGAGAAATGGTTGGAACAGACTATATTGAGTGTTGGAGAGCAGTTCGGAGGGAATCTGGAATACCTGATCGTTGACGGAGGCTCAAAAGATGGGACACTGGAAATTATCCGGAAATATCCGGAGATCGTGACAGCGTGGGTGAGTGAACCTGATAAGGGGTTGTATGATGCGATGAATAAAGGCCTCCGGAAGGCAACAGGAGAATATGTCTTATTTTTGAATGCCGGAGATACTTTGCAAGAAAAAGAGGGTATCAGGCAGTTGTCGGAAATAGTCCTTACTCATGATTTTCCGGATATTGTTTACGGAGAAACCGACCTGGTCAATGCAAAGGGGGAATTTATTGGACACAGACGCTTGAAAGCTCCGGAAAATTTAACGTGGAAGAGTTTCCGATGGGGGATGCTGGTTTGTCACCAGGCTTTTATCGTGAAACGTAAGATAGCCCCTTTATATGATTTGACTTATCGGTTTTCGGCTGATTATGATTGGTGTATTCGTTGTATGAAACAGGCCGGACTTATTGTAAATTCAAGGTTACGGCTGGGCAATTATTTATATGAGGGAATGACTACAGCCAACCGGAAGGCTTCTTTGAAAGAAAGATACCGTATAATGCAAAAATATTATGGGAAAATCCCGGTGGCTCTTTTGCATATTTGGTTTGCAATACGTTTTTATTGGGCCAAATGTGTAAAAAAGGTCGTTTAAATTAATGAAAGGATATGGCTTATTTCTCAGTTGTTGTTCCTGTATATAATCGTCCGCAAGAAGTTAAAGAGTTGCTGGACAGTCTTTCTGTGCAGAAATGCCGTGATTTTGAAGTAATCATTGTTGAAGATGGTTCGCAGGAATGTTCTGAACAGGTTGTTGCTGCATACAAGGATTTGTTGGATATTCAATATTTCTACAAAGAGAATAGTGGACCGGGTTTGAGCCGGAATTATGGGGCAGAACGGGCAAAGGGGGATTATGTCCTGTTTTTAGACTCAGACTGTATTGTTCCGGATAAATATATTGCGGTTATAAAGCAGGCGTGCTCTGCAAGGAAGATAGATGCTTTTGGGGGGCCTGACCGGGCACATGAATCATTTACCCCTATTCAAAAGGCTATTAATTATTCGATGACTTCTTTTTTCACGACAGGTGGAATCCGGGGACAAAAGAAAACGTTGGAGAAATTTCATCCCCGTAGTTTTAATATGGGGTTTTCTAAAGCAGTTTTCAGGCTTACTGGTGGGTTTTCCGGCCTGCGTTTCGGAGAGGATATTGATATGAGTATACGGATTATGGAGGCTGGTTTCGGGACTTGTTTGTTACCGGAAGCCTATGTCTATCATAAACGGCGCACTTCTTTCAGAAAATTTTTCAAGCAAGTGTACAATTCCGGTATGGCCCGCATTAATTTATTCCGTTTACATCCTCAATCTTTAAAGCTGGTGCATTTTCTGCCGGCTTGTTTCGTTATAGGATGCTTGATTTGTCTGGTGACCGGCTTTTTATTATCTCTTTATTGCCTGATACCTGTTTGTTTATTGGGTATTCTGTTTTTTGTTGATTCTTTACGTATAAATAGAAGCGTAAAAGTTGCTTTTTTATCGGTCCTTGCTTCCTTTATTCAGCTATCCGCCTATGGGATTGGTTTTATGCATGCTGTTTTTCTGTATGGTATATTACGCAAACATCCTCAAGGTATGTTTATAAAGAATTTTTATAAATAATCTTGAGGATATCATTAAAAAAGAGGGTGACTTTAGTTCACCCTCTTTACGTTTTGAATATTTTGATGGAACAGATTAATAGAATTTATATCTTTCGTCTTTCACCTCTCCATTTTTCAGGATGGTCTGGAAGGATTGATAGTTTGCGCGGTACATATTGGCCTGTTTCATGGCTTCTTTGGTTTGCTGAATCATTTCAGGAGTTATTTCTTCACTGGTGCGGTTGTTCACCATGATGATATAAACTCCTTGATTACCTTCTATAGGAGCGGATATTTTACCTTGTTCCAGAATAGAACTGGTAGCGATAACTTTAGGTTCAATTCCGGCTCCCGGGATCTGAAATGAATTAAATGTAATATCTGTTGCCTCTTTTACCTCAAGACCTGCTTTTTGCGCTACTGAAAGCAAACTTTCACTGTTGTTTTGTATGTCTGCCAATTCTTTTTTCAGTTGTTCGGCTTTTTTCTTCTGTATGAGGATACGTTTGATATTTGAAGCTACATTATTGATGGGAGCAATACCTTCTTCATCAATTTCAGTGAGTACAGCTATTGTATATTTGTTACCATTTTCAAAGATGATGCTACCGTCAGTTGTCGTTACTACTCCAGGTTCTTCAGCCATATATATGCGACGGATCATATCACGCGCATTATCCATACCGGCAACTGTTTTTTCATTTTTGTCAACTGAAGCAATTCGTTTCGTTAATCCTGATTCTTCTACTTTTTTGTTGAAATCTTCAGTAGAACTGATGTTCGTTGCAAAAGTACGGGCATCATTATAGATCTTATTTGTGGTTTTAGCTGAAGGAGTTACCTCTTTTTCTATCGTAGCTATCTGGAATTTTTCAACCGGTTTTGCCATATCGGTAACTTGTACTACATGTGCTCCATATTGGGTCAACACAACCTTGATGTCGTTTTTCTTTGCAAAAAATACAGAATCACTGAAAGGTTGTACCATTGCTTTTTGATTAAACCAACCCAGATCACCTCCGTTAACAGCAGAATTTTCGTCCTTTGAATTTTCTTTAGCTAATTGTTCAAAATTTGCACCTTTGCGTAATAGCTTGGCTAAGCTGTCAGCAACGATTTGTGCTTTCTGGTAATCATTGTTTTCGGGAACAATCAGAATATGACGGGCCCGTACGGAGTCCGGTAACATTTTTACTGAAGCAATACGGGATATTTTGTATGCGTTATTTTCCAGATAGGGACCATAAACTGCTGCTCTGTTATTGAGCAAGTAGTTGGCCAGGCTATCATTTGTAATTTCTTCTTTTTTGTAATAATTACGATCGGCTTTTGTGTCAGAAGAAGAAAGGCTTACAAAATCAATAGGGTCATTGGTTTCTGTAAATTCATCTACTAACTCTTTTACTGCTTTTTCAGTTTCTACGTAATCTTCTCCGGAAGGCTCTATATCAAAATTGACATATACAATTTTTCTCGATTCTTCCTGTTCAAATTTCTTTTGATTTTTATTGTAATAATCTTTGATTTCACTGTTACTGACTACGATAGCTGAATCGTCTATTGTACTGTAATTTTTAACGATATAGCTGATATCTGCTTTTGAAGCATTTGCTTCTGTGCTTTCTTTGGCCTGCTCATCAGTGATATATAATGCTTTCATTAAAAGATCATTATACTTTGCCATTTTCCGGGTGGCCAACGTCTGTTCCTCCATATTCAGCCAATAGAGTTTTTGGGGAGTCAGTCCTTTGTCTTCTACTACTTGTTTGATGTAAAGCCGTGCACGGTCTTTATCCACTGTTCCTGTTGCAGGATCTGTGAACATTTGGCGTACAGAGGGACTCATATTGTCACCTAACAGGACATCATATAGTTCATCTCCGCTTACATTAAGGCCCAGTTCATCGTATTCTTGTTCCATTAATTTTTCCATGACCATCTGCTGCCAGGTATTATTTCTAAGCATGGATTGTTGTTCCTCATTCAGGGCAGCAGTATTATTCATTACTTTTACGATTTCCTCATTTTTTGCAACGCGATTCTGAAAATCTATGATGGAAATGCCTTCTCCTGCAATTTCACCAACTTCATTTTTGCCACTGTTAAAAATTTGTGAACCGGAATTTAATGCATCTCCGACAATAAATGCTAACAGGGCCAGACCGATCACAATACTAACAAGTAGTCCGCCGCGATTTCTGATTGTTTGTAATGTTGCCATTTATATTAAAAATTTAATGTTTTTTTCGATTTGCTTTCTTTTTTCAAGGGTACGAAGATAGATAAAAGTGTGGTGTTGTGCAAATTATTGGCTTGTCTTTCTTTTCGTTGTTGTTGATTTCTTTTTAGGGCCTTCTTTTTCGATTAATTCCATACATTTCTCTAATGTAAGTTCCTCTGTTTTCAGGCTTTTAGGAATTTTATAATTGGTTTTATTGTATGAGATATAGGGTCCGAATCTTCCGTTAAGGATTTGAATGCCATTGTCAAACGCTTTTATCAACTTATTACGGTCATTTTCCCGTTTTTCTTCGATGCGGGCAATAGCCGTTTCTAACGTGATTGTACCCGGGTCATCTTCTCCTTTTTTCAGAGATACAAATGTATTGTTGTGTTTGATATAAGGACCGAATCGTCCGATGCCAATACTTACTTCCTTGTCTTCATATTGACCGATCTTACGGGGAAATTTGAATAGGCTGAGGGCTTCTTCCAGAGTGATGGTTTCCATTAACTGACCTTTCAATAATCCTGCATAACGGACATTTTCTCCCTCTCCGATTTGTGCCATAGGTCCAAACCGTCCGATGCGGACACTGACAGTTTCACCTGTTGCCGGATCTGAACCTAAAATACGCTGACCGCTGTTACGTTCAGAATTTTTGAGGGTAGATTCAACTGTATCATGAAAAGGACTATAGAATTCACCTATCATTTTTTGCCACTGTACAGCCCCTTCTGCTATATGGTCGAGGGATTCCTCTGCTTCGGCAGTGAAATTATAATCCATGATATTTTTGAAATGTTCAGACAGAAAGTCGGTTACTACCATGCCCATGTCCGAAGGAAATAATTTTTTCTTTTCAGCACCAAATACCCTTTTGATATTTTTTACTTTGATATCATTTCCTTTTAATTCAATTTGCTCAATATTTTTTTCTATTCCTTCTCTGGACTCCCGGATGATATATCCCCGGTTCTGAATGGTAGTGATTGTCGGAGCATAGGTTGAAGGACGCCCAATTCCCAGTGCTTCCATTTTTTTCACCAGACTGGCTTCAGTGTAACGGGGAGGATGTTGTGTATATTGTTCTAAAGCCGTGATGATTTGCCGGTTCAGCAAATCCCCTTTACTGATTGCTGGTAGTAAATCAGCTTGTTCATCATCATTTTCATCGTCATGAGATTCCATATATACTTTAAGGAAACCGTCAAAAACAACAATTTCGCCTGTGGCCAGGAAAGAAGTAGTGTGATTTGAAAGTCCTATCAGGATATTTGTACGTTCCAATTCAGCATCTGCCATTTGGGAGGCTAATGTACGTTTGTAAATCAGGTCATACAGTTGTTTTTCGTTCCGGTCACCTTCGACTTCTGCTTTATTCATGTATGTAGGGCGGATAGCTTCGTGTGCCTCTTGTGCCCCTTTGGTTTTAGTCGCAAAGTTACGTGGTTTGGAATATTTCTCTCCCAAGGTTTCACAGATTACAGCCTTGGCTGTGCGGATAGCTAAATCCGAAAGATTGACAGAGTCAGTACGCATATAAGTGATCAATCCATGTTCGTAAAGTTTTTGAGCTACTGACATGGTTTGTGAGACAGAAAAACCTAACTTCCGGGATGCCTCTTGTTGAAGGGTAGAAGTGGTAAAAGGGGGTGCCGGTTTACGTGTTGTTGGCTTGGTTTCTACGTTATTGACCGTAAATTGTGCTTTCAGGCAAGCTTCCATATAAGATAATGTTGCTTCCCTGGTGGTAAAACGTTCCTGGGCTTCCGCTTTTAGACAAGCTTTGTCTTTTGTTTCAAAGCTACCAGTAATCCGGTAATATTGCTGTTCTTTAAATGCATTGATTTCGCGTTCCCGTTCGACAATTAATTTTACTGCTACCGATTGAACACGGCCGGCGGAAAGGGAAGGTTTTACTTTTTTCCACAATACAGGTGATACTTCAAATCCCACCAGACGGTCGAGAACACGTCTGGCTTGCTGGGCATCTACCAGATTTTTATCGATATTGCGGGGATTTTGTATCGCATGCAGTATGGCTTCTTTGGTAATTTCATGGAAAACAATCCGTTTGGTATTTTCCGGTTTTAATTTCAGTACTTCGTACAAATGCCATGCAATAGCTTCTCCTTCACGATCTTCATCGGAAGCAAGCCATACGGTCTTTGCTTCTTTTGCCAATGCCTTTAGTTCTTTTACTATTGCTTTTTTATCAGATGATATTTCATATTGGGGTTGGAAATTATGTTCAATATCTACCCCAAGGTCTTTTTTTTCCAGATCGCGGATATGTCCGAAACTCGATTTCACCGTATAACCGCTACCCAAGAATTTTTCTATTGTTTTGGCTTTTGCCGGGGACTCTACTATTACCAGATTCTCAATCATACTACAACTATATAGCAGACATGTTACATGCCAAAGTTAAAAACTTAAAATCAAGGTGCAAACCTACGAAAAAAACTGAAAAGTAAAAACAAAGAATTTGAATTTCAGTAAAACCTGAAATTTTATTGTTGTAAGTAATCTTTTCCCTAACAGGAAAAGGTATTTGTTTTTGAGAAAAATATTTCAAATTTCCTGTTGTGAACCTTAACAAAAAAGAAATTCATTTTATAATAAGGGTAAACAGGTTTATTCTTTGTTTTTAGTTACTTCTTGTTTTTCAGAAAAGAATTTCCGGTAAAATAAGATTAACATCAGTACACCAATGGTGATATATGAATCAGCAAGGTTGAATACCGGACGGAAAAAGATAAAGTCCTGTCCTCCCCAGATTGGAAACCATTTGGGAAAAGAACCTTCAATTAAGGGGAAATATAACATGTCAACAACCCGGCCATGCAGAAAAGAAGAGTAACCTCCTTCAGCTGGAAAAAGAGTTGCCAGTTGATAATGACTGTCACTGAAAATCATTCCGTAGAACAGGCTATCAAAAATATTTCCAATAGCACCGCAAAAAATCAAAGCGAAAGAAAATAGAACTCCCAGCGGAGCTTTGTCTTTGAGTAATTTTAAAATATACCAACCAATACCTGCTACTGCTACGATACGGAATAAGCTGAGAATTGTCTTTCCGAATTTTCCGTTTCCTAACTCCATTCCGAAGGCCATGCCATTATTTTCAATAAATAGAATTTTGAACCAATCACCGAAAATACTGAATTCTTGCCCGATCATCATATGGGTTTTAATCCATATTTTTACAGCTTGATCCAGAACGAGTAAGGCTAAGATGAAAATCATCAGTTTATTCCGCACACTCATAAAATGATAAAAAATAAAAGTTAAATACTTAAACTGAAAAAACAAAAACTAACAACTATTCTGATGATCTTCAGTTTTTAGTTGTTAGTTTTTGTTACTCATGTCTCAGTTTTCCTGGCCTTCTTTGGCTTCGATGCTTAAGGTTGCATGAGGTACAGCACGTAATCTTTCTTTAGAGATTAATTTACCTGTTGCCCGGCAAATTCCATAGGTTTTATTTTCAATCCGTATCAAGGCTGCTTCTAAATGGGCAATGAACTTTGCTTGTCTCTGAGCCAGACGGCCTGCTTCCTCTTTAGAGAGAACAGAAGCGCCTTCTTCCAGCACTTTGAATGTAGGACAAGTGTCCGCAATGTCGTTCCCGTCACTTCCCGAGATGACACCTTTCAGCAAATCATAGTCTTTCTTTGCTTTGTCAAGTTTTTCAAGAATCAATTCTTTGAATTCTTGCAACTCTTCATCTGAATATCTCGTCTTCTCTGCCATAGCTAATAAGTTTTGGTCTAAGTTAATCAAATTTTCGTCCATTTCATACGATTGGACGGAAATATTGTTTTATTAACTTTTAATTTTGTTATAATTTTTCAATTTTGATGAAAGTGTGGATTTCATCAATTTCTATATCTTTTGCTTTATCATCACGTGTATCAGTTAATTCCACACTTTCTGCCAGCACCTGACTTGCAATATATTGACTGAAATGTTCAACCGCTTCATCGATGTCTGTGTGATGTCCGATACTTAAGATTATTTTATCCGTAACATCGAAATCACTCTCCTTACGTAAGTTTTGAATCCGGTTGATCAGTTCGCGTGCAATCCCTTCTTCTTTCAGCTCTTTAGTCACATTGATATCCAAAGCAACGGTTAGGCTTCCTTCATTGGCCACCAACCAACCCGGGATGTCTTCAGAAAGAATTTCAACATCTTCTAATCCGAGTTCAATGATGTCCTCTCCGATTTTGAGCTCATACCGACTGTTTTTCTCCAATTCAAAGATATCGCTTTGTTCCATTCCGGCAATAAGAGCAGAGATTTGCTTCATATATTTACCGTATTTAGGCCCTAAAGTTTTGAAGTTCGGTTTGATTCGTTTCACTAATACACCTGTCGTGTCAGTGATATACTCAATCTCTTTTACATTGACTTCCGACAGGATGATATTTTTTACAGCATCCAATTGGCTGATCATACAATCATTCAAAATAGGAATGATTAATTTGCTTAATGGTTGACGTACCCGGAGTTGTACTTTACGACGCAGGCCCAATACCATGGAGGATATTTGCTGGGCCAATTCCATACGTTCTTCCAATGATTTATCAATCAGCGCATCATTTGCTTTAGGGAATTCTGTTAAGTGTACACTTCCGTTGAACCGGCCTGTCACTTTATTCAGGTCTCCAAAGAGCTTGTCCATATAGAATGGGGCTATAGGAGCAGATAGAATGGCTACTGTTTCCAGGCAAGTGTAAAGTGTTTGATAGGCAGAGATTTTATCCTGCGAATAATCACCTCCCCAATATCTTTTCCGGGAAAGACGCACATACCAGTTGGACAGGTTTTCAATGACAAAATCCTGTATGGCACGTCCTGCCCTTGTCGGTTCATATTTTTCATAAGCCTCGGTCACTTCCTTGATTAAGGAATTTAGCAGGGATAATATCCAACGGTCAATTTCAGGACGTTTATTTACAGGTACATCTGCTTCTGCATAACGGAAATGGTCTACATTGGCATATAAAGCAAAGAAACCGTAAGTATTATATAAAGTACCGAAAAATTTACGTTTTACTTCATCGACTCCGGCTATATCAAATTTCAAATTGTCCCAAGGCTGTGAATTGGTGATCATATACCAGCGTAAAGGATCGGAACCATATTCTTCAATGGTTGTGAAAGGATCGACGGCATTACCTAACCGCTTGGACATTTTATTTCCTTTTGCATCCAGTACCAATCCATTAGAAATGATATTTTTGAATGCAACAGAATCAAAGGCCATGGTTGCAATAGCATGTAAGGTAAAGAACCATCCGCGGGTCTGGTCAACGCCCTCTGCTATAAAATCGGCTGGGAAACGACGATGTTGGTCTATATCATCTTTATGCTCAAAGGGATAATGCAATTGGGCATAAGGCATTGCTCCGGAATCAAACCATACGTCAATCAGATCCTTCTCCCGGATCATTTTCTGTCCGGTAGAGGATACCAGGATGATGTCATCTACATACGGACGGTGTAAATCGATCTTATCGTAATTTTCTTTTGTATTTTCTCCTATAACAAAATTTTTGTATGGGTTTTCAGTCATGAAACCGGCTTGTATGGATTTTTCAATTTCTTCCATCAATTCAGCTACCGATCCAATACATTTCTGTTCATTGCCATCTTCACTGACCCAGATAGGCAGTGGAGTACCCCAATACCGTGAACGCGACAGATTCCAGTCTACCAGGTTTTCAAGCCATTTCCCAAAACGTCCTTCACCAGTACTTGCCGGTTTCCAGTTGATGGTTTTGTTTAATTCAATCATCCGGTCACGTACTGCTGTCGTTTTGATGAACCAGGAATCCAGCGGATAATATAATACCGGTTTATCAGTACGCCAGCAATGCGGGTAATTGTGCTCATGTTTTTCAACTTTAAAAGCTTTGTTTTCCTTTTTCAGCATTACGGACAAATCGATATCCAAAGTGGCATCTTCTTCTGTCAGGTTCGGATCATAAGCATTCTTTACGAAACGTCCGGCATATTCACGGTATAATTCTACATTGACATTATTTTTTACGAATTCCGGGTCTATGTCTTCCATTAAGAACAATCGGCCGCGTTTGTCTACCATAGGTAGCCTGTTGCCATCTTTGTCAGTTAGCAGCATAGGGGCAATACCGGCTATTTTAGCAACACGGTCGTCATCTGCTCCGAAAGTTGGGGCAATGTGAACAATACCTGTACCGTCTTCTGTCGTGACATAGTCTCCCAAAATTACCCGGAAAGCATCTCCTTCTGGACGCATCCAGGGCATAAGTTGTTCATAACGGATTCCTTCGAATTCAGGACCTTTAAATTCCCCAATTTTCTGATAAGGGATCAATTTGTCTCCTTCTTTATAATCTTCCAATGCCAACCCTTCCGCTTTTGGATTAAAATAAGCACTGAAACGATCTTTGGCCAATACGACGGTTACCGGTAAATAGGTATATGGATTAAAAGTTTTTACGACATAATAGGTAATATTCGGACCAACTGCTAATGCTGTATTTGAAGGTAATGTCCAAGGGGTTGTCGTCCACGCCAAAAAATAGACCGTGTCACTATTGGTAAAGAGTTTTTCGGATTTTTCGTCCCGTATAACCTTAAATTGGGCAACACAGGTCGTATCTTTTACATCCCGGTAACATCCCGGTTGGTTCAGTTCGTGTGTACTTAAACCAGTCCCGGCAGCCGGAGAATAGGGCTGTATCGTATAACCTTTATACAGGAATCCTTTATCGTACAGTTTTTTCAGTAAATACCACAGTGTTTCGATATAACGGTTGTCATAGGTGATATATGGATTTTTCATATCCACCCAGTAACCCATTTTCTGGGTTAAATCCTCCCATTCTTTGGTAAATTTCATTACATCCGCACGACATTCTTTGTTATAATCGGCAACACTAATGGTTTTACCAATAGCTTCTTTGGTAATGCCTAATTTTTTTTCAACACCCAATTCGACCGGCAAGCCATGAGTGTCCCATCCGGCTTTCCGATCTACCTGAAATCCCTGCAGAGTCTTATACCGGCAAATGACGTCCTTGAGTGTGCGTGCCATCACATGATGGATGCCAGGCATTCCATTTGCTGAAGGGGGACCTTCAAAAAAAACAAAAGCAGGGTGTCCTTCCCGTGTCTTTAAACTCATTTCAAAAGTCTTGTTTTCTTCCCACTGTTTCAGAATTTCTTTGTTCACTGCGGAAAGATCCAAACCTTTATATTCAGGAAATTTCTCGTTCATTGTATTTTAGTTTAGAGTACCAACAAGTTTCTAAAAACTGCAATCTCTTTCGTCCAGGGCTTCTTCTTGTGGTTATAAATTAACTGTTAAAGTGTACACCTCTCTCAAAATAGGATGCAAATATATTATTTTTGAATGGAAAAAATATATATTCTTATTTTTATCAGCTAAAATTACTGTGCTATGGAGAGAGTATCGTTTCTCCAAATGCCTTTGGTTATGATATTTCCGTCTTCGTCAAAGATTTCACCATAGCCATTTCTTTGGTTGTTTTCAAATTGTCCGACATAAGTTTGTCCATTGGGAAAGATGAATGTTCCTTTCCCTTGCCGTTTTCCATTTACTAATTCACCATGGTAACCCCACTCAGGATTGAATTCAAAAATCCAGGTTGGAGGCTCCTGGGGATTATATTTATTTTCAAATTTGCCTATAGGCTTGAATTTCTCAGGATAATAGGTTGAAATCAGCGGGAATAAAGTAACATATGCGTGTCGGAACCAATGGTCTATGATAACATGAGTTGCTTTAACATTGATCAGTTGTTTTAAAATGTCTTCAGGTTTACCGTATTGGGAAAAGCCGGAACTTTTTTTACCACCGGAATACATATAAAATAATTCAGGTTTCCGGCAGATAACCCGTGCGGAATCCGGCAGATTATTTCCGCACCATTGCATGGCTGCTGTGAATTCCATAAACGCATTTCCTGCAATGTCTGCATTCCAGGTTTTATATTTTGCTAATTCTTTTTTCTCTTTCAGTGCCTTACTGTAAGCAGGTGTCATAAACAGAAGGGCGAGGATAAGTATGCAGGCAGATGGGAGATACTCGGCTATTTTCAGTTTAGCGGCTTTAATGAAAGTCAGTGAAACTGCTTTTATTCCATGAAAGAATAAGAAAATAAAGAAAGGAATAATGGCAATGAAATAACGCAATCCTCCATATTGCTCCGGCCAGACGAGTAAGACAGCTACAGTGGCACCCAAATATAAAAATAGCAATAATGCACCCTGGGACAAACTAATTAATCCCCACAGGATCAGCAGAGCCACTATAATTCCCCGGAAAATATCACTACTGTCGGGTGTTTTATGGGAAAGTGGATTGGTATTCAGTACGGCATTGGGAATATAGATGGTCAAATAGTTGTTAAAATTATTTTTAATACGCGTAGTCCAGTCTTCCCAGGTTGTCATCACCTGCCCATTGGGTTTTTTCTTGAAATCTCCAATGTAGTCGCTGGTGAGTTTTCCGACATTTCTGTTTCGTATATCCCAGGCAGTTTTTGTTCCCCAGAAAGAAACAATCAGCAAGGCAAAGACGATACCGTATTTATACAAAAGTCGGGGTGAATTTTTCTTTTTCAGGAAAATATAGAGTTGTTTAGCCAACAAGATTCCGCTATATATAATAATTGCCAGAATAATAGAAGTTCCCATTGTCCGGACAAAATAAATATAATTCATGAGAAACAGCAATAAACCTAAAAAGATGGTATTTCTGATGCCTTTTTTAGTAAACAATGCTTCAATTTTTATACTGAGTGCCAGATAAAGGGCACAAATAGTACAGAATAGAAAAAGCATTTCGCTCATCATGATGGTGGCATACCGGAGAATTTCAGCATGAAGTGTACAAAAAAAGCAGGTCAGAAAACTAAGCAGCAGGTCGCCTGATAATTTTTTTAACAGGAAAAATAGCAATAGAATAGAGGCATATAATAATAATCCGTTCGCTATCTTAATGGCATTGATATTATCCGGGAAAATTTTCATTACACCGGCGACAAATACCGGATAACCGGGCGGAAAATGAGTGTGTGGCGTTTCCGTAAATGACATGATATCGGTAAATCCTTTGCCAGTAGCTAAAGCTTTCCCTAAAGCATAATAATGGATGTTGTCTCCGTTAAAATCCAGCTTAACGTCGTAAATTTTAGAATAAGACGATACAAAACTGATCGTAATAATTACTAGCATAACAGGTATCGCATGGCGATAATGAAGAAATTTCTGAATCATGTTATTCATGTTAAAAACGGAATTTTATTAAAGTCCATATAGCTATTAATCCATCTTTCCAGTTGATCTTTTTCCCTTCGGCAATACTACGGGGGTAATATTTAATAGGGATCTCGTGTATTTTGATCCCTTTCTTACAAACTTTTGCAGTGACTTCCGGACAGAATTCAAATCCTTTACAAACCAGGGGAATCGATTTCAAAAATTGAGTATCGAAAAATTTGTAACATGTTGGTTCATCTGTGAGGTGTTGTCTGTACAATAAATTGGTCGTAAAGGACACCAGACGTCCTCCCAAATAAAAACGGAAATAAGAATGTTTATTGACCCGGTTTAAAAAGCGGGATCCGTAGACGACTTTACCCTTGTTTTCGATCATCCATTTTAACAACGGATTATAATCTTCCGGATCATATTCAAGGTCTGCATCCTGAATAATTGTCCAGTCACCGGTAGCAAGTGAGATTCCCTTTCGTAGTGCAGCCCCTTTACCTTGGTTGTAAGGTTGTTTGTGATAATGGATATTTGTGTTAGGATGTGCTGTTGCAAATTGCTGGCATTTTTCAAATGTAAGGTCCTTAGAACCATCATCGATAATCAATATTTCTTTCTCTATCTGATCGATCAGTTCTACTTGTTCTATTTTTTCCAGAATCTGATAGATAGTACGTTCTTCATTATATGCCGGAATGATAATGGATAATTTTTTCATGAGTATCTATTTTCATTGGTCGGCAACGACAAAGCGGGCAGTTAACCGGCTACGTTGCTCTACCAGAACTTTTTTGTCGGTAGTTAGTGTATTGATTATTTTTTCGTTATAATGACGGATAGTCAGTAAACGTACATTTTTGTTGTAAAGGACCTCGTATTCATCATGTAATTCATTTATAAAATCTTCAAAAATAGCTTCATTTAAGTCAATACAGAATGAAAAAGTAATGGCAGAATTTTGCATTAAATTCAAACGAAGTCTGTATTTGGCTAATGTAGCAAATATCCGGCTTAATTTTTCTTCGGCAATGAAAGAAAAATCTCTTGGTGAGAGCGTTAATAATAACTGGTGGTCCTTGTTGATGTATATCGGAGGTAATTCCAGTTTTTCATCTAATTCACGGATGACGGAGCCATGGCTTTCCGGATACAGGAAAGAACGTACATAGAGTGGAATACCTTTATTTTGTAAAGGTTTTATTGTTTTGGGATGGATTACTTTTGCTCCGCAATTTGATAATTCAATGGCTTCTTTGTAGGATAATTTACTGATAATTTCGGTGTTCTCATATAATTTGGGATCTGCATTCATAATTCCCGGCACGTCTTTCCAGATCGTGACATCTTCGGCATTCAGCAGATTAGCCAAAAGGGCAGCTGTATAGTCTGATCCTTCCCTGCCCAAAGTAGTTGTCTGGTTTGTAGTTGTTCCGGCAATAAAGCCTTGAGTGATATACATGAAAGTGTCTTGAAAAGTAAACACTTTCCGGCATAATTGAGCTGAAAGTTCCAGATTCACACAGGCATTCCGGTAGTTTTGGTCTGTAATAATGCATTTCCGGATATCTGTGAATTTCACTTTCCGCCCTTGTTTCTCTAAATAGGCTGCAATAATCGTAGTAGAAAGTAATTCTCCGAAACTGATAATCCGGTCGTATTCGTAATCATAGGAAAGAGAAGGTTCGCTGTCAATGATATTTTGTAATTTAATGTATAAATTATCCACTGACTTGTTGATTTCTTCACTTTGAGTGCCAAACAAATCATTGATTATGTGCTGATGGAAATCCTTGATTTTCTGAAAAGCCTGTTCTATATCTCCGGTTTTGCTATAATAGGCATTACAGAGTACTTCTAATGCATCGGTCATTTTGCCCATTGCAGAGACAACTATGATCAGATTCTCTTTGTGGGTATTGATGATCTTAAATAAGTTTTTAACGCCTTCGGCATCTTTTACTGATGCTCCTCCGAATTTATATACATTCATTTTATAAAAAGTTAAAGCACATTTGATGGTCCGGATTACATTGTTGTGTGTAACAATGCAATTTTGGGGATGCTAAGTTAGATATTAAAATTGAATTATGAAATGACTATTTTAAAGTAAGCCCGGGTAAGCAAAATGACCGTTTTTCTGTCTGCCAGATAAATAGACGGTTAGACAGTCTGGCAGGAGGAAATGATTCTTGTTGAAAACGTTTGTGTATTACGATTTATCATTTTATCTTTGTATCTACTAACAAAAACAATCTGAATCTATGAATAAAGTAACAACTTTAAATCAGTTTATTATTGAACAGCAAGCGAATGTACCTCAGGCTACCGGAGGTTTTTCCTGTCTTTTGCATCATGTCGGGATTGCTGCTAAAAAGGTGAATCGTGAAGTTAACAAAGCCGGATTAGTGGATATGCTGGGGCGTGCCGGTTCAGAAAATATTCAAGGTGAGGATCAGCAAAAGTTGGATGTGTATGCCAATGAAACATTTATGTGTGAATTAAAGGCGAGTGGAGAATGTTGTGGAGTTGCTTCTGAAGAAAATCAGGATATAGTTGTTTTTGGAGAAGGGTTATCCAGGGATGCTAAGTACATTTTTTGTATGGACCCTTTAGATGGGTCGTCTAATATAGATGTCAATGTTTCTATTGGAACTATTTTTTCAGTGTATCGTCGTAAGTCTCCGATAGGAGAGGTGGCTAATGTGGAAGATTTTTTGCAACAGGGATGTGAGCAGGTGGCGGCTGGGTATGTTATTTATGGTTCTTCAACGATGTTGGTATATACTGCCGGAAATGGAGTAAATGGTTTTACACTTGATCCTTCTATCGGCGAATTTTGTCTTTCTCATCCGGATATCAGAACGCCTGAAAATGGGGTGATTTATTCCATAAATGAAGGCAATTATGAGAAATTTCCGGTAGGAGTGAAAAAATATATCAAATATTGCCAGGAAACAGATAAGAAAACAAAACGTCCATATACT
>URJC01000007.1 GCA_900548135.1 uncultured Odoribacter sp.
TGCCATATCTACTTTTTCGATTTCCCATTCCATCCAGGCTCCCCGGTACCACCAAGTGTTACATTCTTTGAACCAGTCATCTCCGTCTACAACATTGTATGCCCGTAAGATGGCATCCAGGCAAACGCCGTGGGTACCGTGTGGGTCAGCCAGATCGCCTGCTGCATAGATCTGATGAGGTTTCACTTCCCGTAATAGTTTTACGATGATATCTACATCAGCCTGCCCGAGCGGGTTTTTCTTAACAGTACCTGTTTCGTAAAATGGTAGGTTCAGGAAATGTACCCTTTCTTCCGGTACACCTAAATAACGGTCAGCACCACGGGCTTCTGCACGACGTAGAGCTGCTTTATATTTTAATAAATCGCTTGATTCAGGTTCATCTGCTTTTTTAGATTCAATATCTTTTTTCACCTGTTCAAAAGCCTTTTCCATACTGGCCAGGTCTCCTCCTGATAATTTTGTAAAAGAGCAGGCAATATCCATTTGCTGGTAGAGGTAATCATCCAATACCGCAATGCTTCCGGAAGTTTCATAGGCAACGTGTACTTCGTGACCTTGTTCTACTAAGCGGGCAAAGGTTCCTCCCATAGAGATGACATCGTCATCCGGGTGCGGACTGAAAATTAAAACCCGTTTAGGGTAAGGGGTCGCTCTTTCCGGGCGTGTACTATCGTCAGCATTGGGTTTTCCTCCGGGCCATCCTGTGATAGTATGTTGAAGGTCATTGAATACCTGAATGTTGACTTTATTAGCAGAACCGAATGTCTTAATCAGATCAGTCATGCCGTTGTCAATATAATCCTTATTTTCAATTTTCAGAATGGGTTTATTGACTTTCTGACATAACCAGATGACTGCTTTGCGGATTAATTTATCATTCCAGGTTACTTTGCTGACTAACCAGGGCAAATTGGCCCGTGTCAGTTCCTCTGCCGCACTTTCGTCAATGACAAACTGTACGTTGGGGTGTACTTGCAGGAAAGTTGCTGGTACGGAATCAGAAATACTTCCTTCTACGGTATTTTTAATGATCGGAGCTTTGTTTTCTCCCCAGGCCATTAAAATTACTTTCCGGGCTTTCATGATAGTTCCTACTCCCATGGTGATCGCACGGGTTGGAACTTTATCCATACCGCCGAATTCTCCGGAAGCATCTTTCATAGTCAGCTCGTTCAGATATACCATCCGGGTTTTGGAAGTGATTGTAGATCCCGGTTCGTTAAAGCCGATGTGGCCGGTACGGCCAATGCCTAATATCTGAATATCAATACCTCCTGCTGCCTCAATTGCTTTTTCATATTCTTTACAGAAGTTTTCTATTTCTTCACTTTTAAGAGTACCATCCGGAATATGAATGTTTTGGGGATCAATATCAATGTGATTGAATAAATGATAGTGCATAAAATAATGGTAACTATGCACTGACTCTTTAGGCATCGGTAGATATTCATCCAGGTTGAAGGTTATCACGTTTTTGAATGATAAGCCTTCTTCTTTGTGCATTCTGACTAATTCCTGATAAAGCTTAATGGGAGAAGAACCGGTAGCTAGTCCTAATACACATTTTTCACTTTTAGCAGTATTAGTACGGATAAGGTCCGCGATTTCACGGGCAACAGCTTTTACTGCTTCTGAAGGTTTGTCATAAATCTGGACAGGAACTTTTTCAAACCTGTCAGCACCTTCACCTTTTGCAATGTAGTTTTTCGTGATCATATCAACTGATTTTTGGTTACTTTAATTTATAATAAATATCTGTTGTGTGTGCCAGTTCTGTAAATAGAAGGCATAGTTTTTTTGTGACAGCCTGAACATATCGTTTCCCTTTTGCAGCGGTTGCTTTCCGGGGGTCACCGATTCCGGTGTCTGAGGTGACACGTGACCAATTTCGGGGTACCCAGGCTATTTTTTCATTTAGTGCCGATAATGCAAAAGGATAGCTTTTACCTTCACCTGCCAGGTGCATAGCCACCCATTCCGGATGATAGTGCAACATGACTGAAGTTTCCAACTCCCCTGCATGATCGTCTTTTTCTTCAAAATATCCGGTTGGTGGTATGATTGTAAACCACTCTGTGGTAGCAATGAAAAAATTGGGGTAATCAACTGCCAGGTCACGGATCATATTTTTAAAGTTATTTCCTCCATGTCCATTGATGATCACCAATTTATGTATTCCCTGATGTGCCAGGGAAGCAATAATGTCTGTGAGTATGGCTTTTTGGGTTTCATAGCGTGCATGGATACAAAATGCCAATTCCCGTTGTCCCGGATTTTGTGAACCCATGAAAACGGGTGGAAGCACCATACCGTGAACCTGGTAGTTTTCCAGAGCCTGCCGGGCTGCATCTATAGCGATCGCATGTGATAAAATACAATCTGTCAGATAGGGCAGATGCTGGTTATGGGGTTCTGTTGCTCCCCAGGGCAGAATAGCTAAATCATAAGAGATATTTTTTACCTCTCCGTAACATGAGATAGCGAGATCGATATTTTTGTTTGTATCCATAAACGAAAATTAAACCCTGACTTTTGCTATTAATTTTCGGATTAGTCCTTCTCCGATAGCTGGTGCGTGGGGATCTTCCGGGTAGACAATCACAAATTCTCCCGGTAATATGTCTGTATAAGTAGTCGGAGTATCTCCGTAAAGGGCACAATCTGCTGCTTTGTCATAAGCTTGGGTTTCTTGGGTTAAATCTTCCCGAGCTTTCCAGCCAATCGTTTCTTTGCCAGACAGGAGGATGTGAACGTCAATATAATCCTGATGGATTTCCAGAGGTTGTTCACTTTTCTTTTTACCTTCTAATAAAACATGATTGATAAATAGTTCATCTCCCTTCAGAATAATTTTTTGAGGAACCTGACTGAGTAGATCATGTTGTTTCACGTAGTCAAACAACCTTTTAAACAGGGGATGTAAAGGTTCGATTCTACTACTGTTTTCTAATTTTGAAATAATCATTGTACTTATATTTAAATTATTCCATATTATTTGTTTGGGGACGTAAGAAATACAATTGCAAAGCGACAGCGGCTAAGACAACAGCACTCAACCAGGCAAATCCGAGACCCAGGCTTCCTCTTTCCGTCCATTTACCTAATATACTGGTTACGGCAGCACCTGCAAATACGCCTGTCATATTCATAAGCCCATAAGCCGTAGCCCGTTGTTTAGCTGAAACAAATTGACATAAAATCGGCATATTGTTTGCATCAAAAATTCCGTATCCAATACCAAAGAGTAAACCTGCGCTTACTACTCCTGCGACGCTGTGGCCAAAGCCCAGTAACATAAGGGCCGGGATTGTCATACTAAGTCCAATGGCACCGGTATACACCCGTCCCCGGATATTTTTTTGTACCCATTTATCCGAGAGAATACCTCCTGCAATGACTCCGATAAATGAGGAAACGGCTATTGTGATCGTAGATAAAGGACCAGCTTGCGCCATGTCCATATTCAGGTTTTCAGAAAAAAGAGTTGGTAACCAATTCTTAGTAGCCCAGCCTGGCAAACTGGGTGCAGCGAAATAGAATAGAATGACCCAGAAAGCGATGTTACTGAATAGCAAAGCCAAACTCTTAAATATAGGATTCCGTTCTTTGGAGGTTTTATTTTTATTTATCTGTTTTATTGCAATGTGTTCTTTATTTTCGTGTAGGAAAAAAATCAGAATAGCAGCATAAATGATTCCAATGATTCCGAACCAGTGGAAGGTTGTGGGCCAGGTATAGGTGGCGGCGACTGTAGCTCCGAAGCCGCCTATGGCTTGTCCGGTATAAAGACCGGTCATGTGAATACCTATTGCCAGTGAACGGGATTTATCCTGATGCCAGTCGGCAATCAGGGAGAGACCTGCGGGAATATATAATGCTTCACTGATACCCATGATGGCACGTAACCAGTAGATCTGGTTAAAAGTAGTGGCATAGCCCATACCAAAGGTGACAGACGACCAGACAAACAAACTACCTACAATGAGCCATTTCCGGTTAATCCGGTCGGCAATTAAACCCGCTACCGGACTCATAAAACCATAAATCCAGAGGAAAATAGCCATTAAACGGCCAAAATTGGTGGCGGATTGAAGTTCGCGGATGTCTATTTGCATAGCATCTTTCATGGTCGACAACATTTGTCTGTCCATATAGTTCAATAACGCAACTCCCCATAATAGTCCGACTACGATCCAAGGATATACTTTCTTTGCATTCATGATTTTCTTTGATTAAAATTTGTAATCTATTTTTTGAAAACGTTTTAATAACGATTTAATCTGAATCCATAGTCTGCTACATTTTATTCAGATACAGGATAGATTACAAATATAACAATTTTTATTATTTCATTTCATATTTATAAATATTTTTATAAACTATTGTTAATATAAGGAGAAACTGGTTTCTGAATCATAATATAAATGTTCCATCACTAAACTAAGCGTTCCTAATATGCAGGATTGATCAGTTAAGTTGCTGGTCTTGATTTCGCATTGATTTTTCAACCGGGTGATGGTATATTTGTCGATAGCTTTTCTAACGGATGAAATAATGATGTCATGCGCTCCGGTAATTTCTCCTCCGATGACGATTAATTCAGGATTGAAAAGATGGATAAGGCTTGCCAGTGCTTCTCCGATTTTTTCTCCTGCTTTTTGAAGAAGTTCTATGGCAAAAATGTCATCCTGATTGGCTGCGTGTACAACATCTGCCAAAGCAATTTTTCTTTCTGTAATATTAGCCAGGGCAGTTGCTTTTCCTTCCGTGATGGCTGTTTGGGCTGCTTTGACGATAGCTCTGCCGGAAGCGATGGTTTCCAGACACCCGGCTTTGCCGCAATAACAGAGGGTTTCGGGACCGGAGATCCGGATGTGTCCGAATTCACCTGCCATACCTTTAAATCCGGTGTAAGGCCGCGAATTGAGGATCATACCTAAACCTATACATTCGTTCACATTGATGCAAAGTGCGTGGGAAGCTCCCTGAGCTGCCCCGAAAGTATGTTCAGCCATAGCCATGATGGTGGAATCATTATCGATGAAGACAGGAATGTTTAATATATCTTCCAGTACTTTCCGGATATTTGTGTTTTCAAAGGTCAGGTAAGTAAATGAATTTCCTTCACTGTCTAATAATCCAGGTAATGAAAAACCGGCCACCTTGATTTTAGAGCGAGGAATTTTCAGGTCTATCAGACTTTTTTCTATTTTCTTTTTTAAATCTTTAAGGATAATATCATTGTTTTGTTCAATCTCCAATATGGAAGGAAACACTTGAATATTACCAATAACCTCTTTCCGTAAATTAAAAATTGCGATTTTGACGAGTTCCCGGCCCATATCAACTCCCATAATATAGGCGGCATCAGGATTTAATGAGAAGATATGGGGACGCTTTCCTCCGATGGAAGCTCCTTGACCCCGGTCTACCACCCAGCCTTCTTCAATCAATTCATCAATGATTCTACTGATTGTAGGAGTTGTCATTTTGGTCAAACGACAAATTTCAGGTTTTGATAATTCTCCCATTTGATATAGGTCACCAATGATATTTTTTTTCTGTTGGTAACGTTTTTCTTTTAATCCTGGTAATGAAGTTTTATTCTCCGTTTGCATACAACCACTTTTTGTCATTACAAAGGTAGAAAAACTTTATAAAATAATTTCGGAAGTGCGTTTTTTTATTTAAAATGTGACAAAATATTTCGAAGGATCTTGTTCGGAAGAAAGTTAGGTAAGTTGAGAGTGGATCGGTAAGTAAGAGGAAGGTTTTTAAGGTATTGGTAAAGTGTGAAAGAAAAATGTCGGGAACGTTTTCAGTATCTGTAAATTGCACAGAACTTGATTTCGTGTTTGAAATTTAACAATAATCCCTGTTTTTATGATTTTGTATTACTTTTGTTTTCAAAATACCTGAACACACTACTAACAAATCATTATAAACGACAAAGAGGAAGGCTGGACGGCCTTCCCTCTTATTCTTTAAAAATTATACTTATGAAAGCAAGAGAAGTTTTAGCCGATTTAAAACGGCGTTTTCCCAATGAGCCTGAATACCACCAGGCAGTAGAGGAGGTACTTAACACGATAGAAGAAGTATATAGCCAAAATATCGAATTTGAAAAGAGTAATTTGATTGAGCGGCTTTGTATTCCGGATCGTATTTTTTCTTTTCGGGTGACCTGGACGGATGATCAGGGGAATGTACATACAAATATGGGTTACCGGATTCAGCATAATAATGCCATTGGGCCTTATAAAGGTGGAATCCGTTTCCATTCGTCAGTTAATTTGTCTATTTTGAAATTCTTAGCTTTTGAACAGACCTTTAAAAACTCGTTGACTACTTTACCTATGGGAGGTGCCAAAGGTGGTTCTGATTTTAATCCCAAAGGGCGTTCTAATGCAGAAATTATGCGGTTTTGTCAGGCTTATATCCTGGAATTATGGAGGAATATCGGACCGGGTACGGATATACCTGCCGGGGATATCGGAGTTGGAGGACGGGAAGTAAATTATATGTATGGGATGTATAAAAAACTTGCCCGGGAAAATAGCGGAACCTTTACAGGTAAAGGATTGGAGTCTGGGGGATCTTTGATTCGTCCGGAAGCAACAGGATATGGAAATGTATATTTTCTATTGGAAATGCTGAAAACCAGGAATATAGAATTGAAAGGGAAAACGGTGGCTGTTTCCGGTTCGGGTAATGTGGCTTTGTATACGGTCCAGAAATTGATTGAGCAAGGGGCAAAAGTAGTAACAATGTCTGATAGTAGCGGATACGTTTATGATCCAGAGGGGATAGATGCCGATAAATTGGAATATATCATGGGGTTGAAACTTTTTTACCGGGGACGTATCAAGGAATATGCCGATAAATATGGTTGTAAATATGTTGCCGGGGCACATCCTTGGAATGAAAGATGTGATATTGCTATGCCTAGCGCAACGCAGAATGAGCTGAGCGGAGAAGATGCGCGTGCCTTGGTAGCGAATGGGTGTATTGCGGTTTCCGAGGGGGCTAATATGCCATCTACACCTGAAGCTGTGCGTATTTTTCTGGATCATAAATTGTTGTATGCACCTGGAAAAGCTGCTAATGCAGGCGGAGTAGCCACTTCTGGCTTAGAGATGTGTCAAAATGCACAAAAGATAAGCTGGACACGTGAAGAGGTGGATGCTAAATTAAAAGAAATTATGAAGTCTATTCATGCTCAGTGTATCAAATACGGAACTCAGTCGGATGGTTATGTTAATTATGTGAAAGGAGCCAATGTGGCGGGTTTTATTAAGGTTGCACAAGCAATGACGGATCAGGGAATTTTATAATATATGACTGAAAAGAAATGCCTGGAAGTAATTCTTAGGCATTTCTTTTTGTCTTTCCTGCAAGTTGTCCGCAGGCTGCATCTATGTCTTTGCCTTTACTATGGCGGATGTTGACGATCATATTGCAGCTCTCCAGAAATTTTACAAATTCATCACGGTTTTTTTCGGGACTGTGACTGAAACCGGATCCTTCCACATTGTTATATTCTATCAGGTTGATTTTAACCGGAAACTGTTTGCAATAATTGGCCAATGCTTTGGCATCGTCCAGCCGGTCGTTTATGTCTTTCAATAAGAGGTATTCAAAAGTAGGGCGGGTTCCTGTTTTCTCAACAAAATATTTTAAACTTTCCGCTATATTTTTTAAAGAATAAGCTTTATTGATAGGCATCAGCGAACTGCGGGTGACTTCTTTGGCAGAATGTAAAGAAATGGCCAGGTTGAACCGAACCCCGTCATCAGCTAACTGTTTAATCTTTTCAGGAATTCCGGCAGTAGAAACTGTGATCCGGTAAGGTGACATGGCCAGTCCGTCGTTCGCTGTAAGATGACCGATTGCTGCCATCATATTTTCATAATTCAGTAAAGGTTCTCCCATCCCCATAAATACAATGTTGGAAAGTGGAACACCTTGTGTTTCTGCAGTTTTTTTGGCTGTGACGACTTGTTCGAAAATCTCACCTGCAGTTAGATTCCGTTTGAAACCTAAAGTTCCGGTTGCACAAAATTTGCATCCTAATTTACATCCTACTTGTGAAGATACACAGACTGTGTATTTTTGATTGCCCGGAATGAGGACACTTTCAATGATTTCGCCATCATGAAGTTGCCATGCTGTTTTTACGGTACCATCTGCGGCGGTTTGTACCTCATGAGGAATCAGTTTGTCAAAATAATACGTTGTGTTTAATAATTCCCGTATACTTTTAGATAAATTGGTCATTTCATCAAAATCAGATACTCCATGTTGCCAGATCCATTGCCAGATTTGTTTAGCACGGAATACTTTTTCTCCGTGATTTGTCAGAAATAAACTGATGTCTTGCAGAGATGCCTCTCTGATATTTTTTTTCAATTTGTTCATTCAGATTTTATATGTTTACTTTAATTTTCTCACAAAATAAGATGATTTATGCTGAAGTGAACCAGTAAAATCAATAAATACTCTGAAAATGATTCTTAAATTTTTCATATTGATATCCCGGACCAACCTGTTTTGACCATTTAGACAATGGAATAAATTTCTCTTGTATATTGACTTATAAAGAGAATACAAACTAAACTGTGCTGAGGCATAATTTAGCTTATGCAAAGATAGAATATATAATTTATTCTTTTTCTATTTTCATTTGCTCTTTTTGTTACCTTTATTATTCATCCTTATTTTGACCTTTCTTGTCTCTCATTTTCTAACCAGACTGAAGTCCTTGTTAAAATAAAGTGAAAATCTGATATTGAGCAGATTTAATTATATATTTGCAAATATCTTCGCTGGAAAGTTATAATAAATTAAGAAAAAGGTTCTATTTTATTAAAATGTTTAAGTAGAAGAGGTGTGAGAATCATTATTTAAATCTATAACACAGGATAATACAAATGAAGAAACTATTAATTGTCGCGATTGCTCTGCTTTCGGTGTTTATTGCCAGGGCTGATGAGGGAATGTGGTTGTTGTCTAAGTTGAAACAGCAAAACATCGGAAAGATGCAGCAAATGGGTTTTAAATTAACTGCAGAAGATATTTATGATGTAAATAAACCGGGTATTAAAGATGCTATTGTTGGCTTGGGAAATGCCGGGCGTCCTTTTCGTCATTTCTGTTCCGGAGAGATCATTTCTCCCAATGGTTTGATGTTAACCAATCATCACTGTGGTTTCAGTGCAATACAATCTCATTCTTCAGTAGAACATGATTATTTACAGGATGGTTTCTGGGCTTATAAAATGGAAGATGAATTGACCAACCCGGGGATTACTGCCTCTATTCTGGAGCGTATGGAAGATGTAACTGACCGGGTAAATGCTGTTTTGACGGATGATATGAGCGAGATGGACCGGAATATTGTTATTGATAGTATTTCTGCTGTGATTGTGAAGGAAGCAACTCAAAATACTCATTTGAGCGGACAGGTACAGGCAATGTTTGAAGGAAACCAATTCTTTCTTTTCTTATATACCATTTATAAAGATGTTCGTTTGGTAGGTGCTCCTCCTCAGAGTATGGGTAAATTTGGCGGAGATACGGATAATTGGATGTGGCCCCGCCATACTGCTGACTTTTCTATGTTCCGTATTTATACGGCACCGGACGGAAGTCCTGCCGAATATGCAAAAGATAATGTACCTTTAAAACCAAAACATTATTTGCCTGTTTCAGCCAAAGGAGTTAAAGATGGCGATTTTGCAATGATTTTGGGTTTCCCGGGTAGTACAGACCGTTACACGACTAGTTTTGGACTCGAAAATACAATGGAAGCAACCAATGATGTACGTTATAAAGTGCGTTCTGTGAAATTGGAAGTGATGCGTGAGGGTATGGAAAAAGATCAGAAAACACGTATTCAATATGCTTCTAAGTATGCAAGTTGTGCAAACTATTGGAAATATTCTTTCGAACAGAATAAGGCGCTGAAACATTTGAATACGAAAGGAAATAAAGAGGCTATCGAAAAACAATTCACTGCCTGGGTAAATGCAGATGCAAAGCGGAAAGCTGAATATGGAAATGTGCTTTCAATGATTCAGCAAGGCTACGCAGATATGAAGGAATATGCCATTGCTTCCACTTATGCCCAGGAAGCATTGGCAGGTCCTGAAGCGCATTTGTTTGCTTACCGTGCCGGACGGCTGATTCCTGATTTGTGTGATAAAGAGGTTACGGCAGAAGAAAAGGCTGAAATTAAAAAAGGATTGCAGGAAATGGCTAAAGCTTTTTATAAAGATTTTAACCCGGATGTAGACACGAAGTTGTTTGCCCGTTTATTTCAGGTGTATAGTGACAATGTGGGGACCGATTTGCATCCTGAGGTGATTGATTTGGTGAACAAGAAATATAAAGGTGATTATAACAAATTTGCTACAGAATTGCAAAATAAATCCTTTTTTATGAGTGAGGATCGGTTTAATGCATTTTTGGAAAAACCGGATTGTAAGAAACTGGAGAAAGATTTGGTGTATCTGGCTGGAAAATCATTCTATGAGATATACATTAAGTTATCGGCTTATAGTGGGGAGATGCAGGAAAAGATTGCTAAGGGAGACCGGCTTTTTGTACGCGGATTGATGGAGATGGAACCGGAAAAGGCATGGGCTCCTAACGCTAATTCAACGATTCGCTTAACTTACGGAAAAGTTGGAAGTTACAAACCCCGGGATGCTGTTTTCTATGATTACTATACTACCCTTACCGGAGTGATGGAAAAAGAGGGTCCTAAAGGCGGAGAGTTTGAAGTGCCGGACCGGTTGAAAGAATTATATGCCGGGAAAAATTTTGCTCCGTATGGGAATCAGAATTTGAGTGTGAATTTCATTACTGATAACGATATTACCGGTGGTAATAGTGGTTCCGGCGTAATTAATGCGGATGGGCATTTGATTGGTACGGCTTTTGATGGTAATTCGGAAGCGATGTCTGGAGATATTGATTTTGAAGAAAATCTGCAACGGTGTATTAACTTGGATACACGCTATATGTTGTGGATTGTGGATAAATATGCAGGGGCTAAAAATTTGATTAATGAAATGACTATTATAAAATAATGTGTTGATACAGATACATTAAAAAGCTGACTACTATGAAAAATTTAGATTGGGGTAAATTGTCCTTTGGATATTCCAAAACAGATTACAACGTTCGTTGTTATTATAAAGATGGCAAATGGGGTGCTCTTGAAGTGAGTGATTCTGAAATATTGAGTATTCATATGGCTTCAACCTGTTTGCATTATGGACAGGAAGCATTTGAAGGTATGAAAGCTTTTCGTGGACAAGATGGTAAAATCCGTCTTTTCCGTTGTGAAGAAAATGCAAAACGAATGCTTAGTTCGGCAGAATATGTAATGATGCAGGCTCCCTCTGTTGAACTGTTCGAAGAAGCTGTCGTGAAAGCTGTTGAATTGAATAAAGAGTATGTTCCTCCTTATGAATCAGGTGCCAGTTTGTATATCCGGCCCTTGTTGATAGGGGTGGGCCCACAGATGGGAGTTGCACCGGCTAAAGAATATATGTTTGTTGTTTTTGTTGCGCCGGTTGGGCCTTATTTTAAGTCTGGCTTTAAGCCGACAAAAGTGATGTTGGAACGTCACTATGACCGTGCTGCTCCCAATGGTACGGGCCATATTAAAGTGGGAGGTAATTATGCCGCTGGTATGCGCTCCGGGGAAGTTGCTCATCAAAAAGGATATTCTACGGCTATTTTTCTTGATTCTAAAGAAAAGAAGTATATTGATGAGTGCGGACCGGCTAATTTCTTCGGCATTAAAAACGGTTCATATATCACTCCTTTCTCTCATACGATTCTGCCTTCTATTACGAATGCCAGTTTGATGGTATTGGCAGAGGATATGGGGTTGAAAGTTGAACGTCGCCATATCCCGGTGGAGGAACTGGAAACTTTTGAAGAAGCCGGAGCCTGTGGTACAGCTGCTGTTATTAGTCCGATAGGTCAGATTGATGACTTGGAAAATAATAAGAGTATAACCTTTGGGGATCCGGAAGTTCCCGGTGAGTGGTGTACGAAATTATACAACCGTTTGAGAGCAATCCAATATGGAGATGAGCCAGACAAATTCGGTTGGGTGAAAGTCCTGGATTTTTGATTTTGAGATAGTTTGAATTAACTCGATAGTGCCTGTTTTGCAGGCACTATTTTTTGTCCTTTAGATTTCCGGCCTGTTCATTTGTTACCTTTAGATGCCATTTCAATAATATGGGATTATCTGTATCTTTCATCTTTTGTATTACCTGACGACTTTCAGCATCCAGAATGGCCAGATTTTCAAATTTTTCTTTTTCCCACCAAGGTAAAAGCATCAGAATGCAATCTTCTTCTAAACGTACAGACTGTGTGAAAGAAATACCGTCAGAAAATTGATTGAAATAATAACATTTTCCAGTCGGTTTATGACAAATTAAATGATATAAAGTTGGTTGTGTTGCCTGTAAACTATCATGGAAAATTCGTTCCAGTCGGGTATAGATATAATTTTGCGATTGACGTGCATCCGATAATTTGAAGTCACAATTGGCTTTTAACCAGGCCTGTTGTATTTGGGCAACAATTTGAGGTGACAGAGGGGGAAAACGTAAAATTGTTTCTTTGTCATCATTGTATGGTCCGAAATCCCACCGATAGGCCGTGTGCTTTTTCCCTTCCTTATCCCTGGTATAAACTTCGTTTCTGAACATCAGATAATAAAACCATTTTTTCTGGTAATAGTAAGCCTCAGGATTCAGAATGCTTTTCAATTGGTCTTTATTTTTAAGTTTATTATTCAGGGCATATTTGAATTTACCGTTTTGATCAAAACAAAGGAAAAGCTGTTGATTCCGGTCCAATATGTAATAACGTTCTCCTTTTACTCCTAGTTCTCCCAGTATAAAATGACTTTTAGCTGTTGTTTCTAAAGGAATGGCTGACACCCGTGTGAAAAGGTCAGAAGGCAATATCTGGTCAGCTTGGTCTAAATTTACTTTATAAACCGGATAGCCTGTCTTTTTTGTCCCTTCTTTACAAGAACTGAAAACGGCTACGAATAGGAGTATAAAAAAGATCTTCATCATTTGGGGGGTTAAAATCAGCTTGTTCAATTTTATGAATATTTATCAAAAAATCAAAATTTATTTGCTTATAAATTCATACTTAGTGATACAATTGTTGTTTCTTTTTTGGCCTTTCAGATTTTTAGTTTCTTGCTTACTGTGCTTATGCATTAAATTTTGAGTTAAATTCTAAGATTTATGAGTCATTTATTTGGTTGGTTACGAAAAATTCGTAGATTTGCGAAAGAATCGTAATGAAATAGGATATGGAAAAATTGACTTTTCAGGAAGAAGAAATCATGCTGATCATTTGGCAGCAGAAAGAAGGGGTTATCAAAGATTTTTTGAATCTGATGGAGGAACCTCGTCCACCTTATACCACTGTGGCTTCTATTGTAAAGAATCTGGAAAAGAAAGGGTATGTTGTTTCCAGACGGTTTGGCAATACATATGTATATACTCCGGCAATAGATGAAAGTGATTACAAAAATCGTTTTTTGTCTGGGATTGTACAGAATTATTTTGAAAATTCTTATAAGGAAATGGTTGCATTTTTTGCAAAGAAACAGAAAATATCGGCTAAAGAGTTACACGAAATTATTCAATTAATAGAAAAAGGATGACTTGTCCGGAAGGTTATCAGGTTGATTCGTTTTGCACACTTACTTCGAGTCTGACGGGAAAACTATAGTTAACCTTTTGACCTGTGATCTAAAATTCAGGTTCATGATGGAAGATTTTTATATTTATATCATTCAGGTAAATGTAGCCCTATTGGTTTTTTATTTCCTGTTTAAGCTGTTGTTTTCCCGGGATACTTTTCTGGAGATTCGCCGGTTGTTTTTACTAACCATCGTTGCGTTGGCTTTTTCTTATCCTGTCATTACTTTTTCTTCAGGTTGGAAAATACAGCAACCTTTGCAGGTGGCCATGGTAAATTATGTTGAAATTTTAACGGAAGTTGCTACTGTGGTGGCTCCGACGGAAACGGATCCAGTTTATACCTGGCAAGATTTTATTTGGGTGTTGTGGGGAATCGGAAGTATGTTTTTGCTATTTCGGGTGCTGGTTCAGTTGTGTATTGTTTGTAGGATGGCACGTCAAGGTAAGTGGGACTGTTGGGATGGGCAACGTGTTATTGTATTATCCGGAAATATGCCTCCCTTTTCGTTTTTAGGGTGGATATTTATTAATCCGGTTTACCATGAAGACAAAGAATTGGCAGAAATTATGGCTCATGAAAAGACTCATGTACATCAATGGCATTCTTTGGATATGCTTGTTGGGGAATTACTTTGCATTGTTTTTTGGTTTAATCCGGTAGTTTGGTTTTTACGGAAAGAAATACGCCAGAATTTGGAGTTTTTGGCAGATAGGCATGTCGTTTCTTCCGGGTACAATCGGAAAAATTACCAATATCATTTACTTCGTTTATCCAATCAATCGACTGCAGTACCAATTGTAAATAATTTTAATGTATCATCTTTAAAAAAACGGATTATCATGATGAATAAAAAGAAAACTTCAAGGATAGGCTTGATGAAATATGCATTATTGATTCCTGTCACAGGAATTCTGGTGCTTTCTGCCAATGCAAAGACTGTGGTGGAAATTGCCGGAAATGAGATGAAGGGATGGAGGAGGATGGAAACCCCGGATTTACAAATAAAACAGGATGCCCCAATCGTATTAAAAGGTAAGGTAACCGATGAAAATTCTTTGCCTTTAGCCGGAGCTACGGTGTTAATTCAAAAAACTTCAAGCGGAAATATGACAGATGAAAATGGTGAATTTACTATTTCGGCGGATAAAGCGGGGACGCTGTGCTTCTCTTATGTTGGTAAAAAAACAGAATACTTGCCTTTTCAGAAATCTATGGAAGACATACAGGTTGTTTTGAAAAAAAATGTCATGCAATTAGATGGGGTTGTTGTTGCTGGGATGGTTTCTGATGGTACTAAACCGGCGGAACCGGTGGACTTTCAGGTGGTCGAAGAAATGCCTCGTTTTTTGGGAGGGAATATGGCGATATATTTGGCTAAAGAAATAAAGTATCCTGTGAAAGCCATGGAGAAGGGAATTGAAGGACAAGTGTTTGTCTCATTTGTAGTAAGCAAGACCGGTGAGGTTACCCAAGTAAAGGTGGTCAAGAGTGTGAGTGAAGAACTGGATAAAGAAGCGATACGGGTTGTTAGCCAAATGCCTGCCTGGAGGCCCGGTAAGCAGCGGGGAAAGACGGTAGATGTTGAGTATACCCTACCGATAGAGTTTATGATTTGTAAACCCGAAAAAAAGAATGCTCCTGTTACACAAGGATTTGTCGATTCTGTCGCAGAAAAAAGAAATGAAGTTACTCTTTATGAAGGTCGTCATGGCAAAGATGTTCCGCAGCAATTTACAAAAGAAGAATTTCAAAATTTGCTCGAAGGAAAGAATAAAGAAAATGCGCTGATCATTTTGAATGGTAAAAGAGTGACAGCTGATGATGCGATGAAATCTATAGACATAGATAGGTTAAAATCAGTGAGTTTATTAAAGGAGGAGGCAGCCAAGCTTCTTTATGGCGAAGCAGCTAAGGATGGGGCGGTTATTATTGATACAAAAGATGCAGCCGGACAAAATAGTCCGAAGTATAAAAAAGATGGGGGGCACACTGACTACGGCGATGCTTCAAGAATTATTGGCAGGTAAACTTTCTTCTGATCAGGAAAAACCAAGCTTAGTGCTTGTTGATGGTAAGAAGTATGATGGTAAAAAAATTACACCCGATGAGGTGAGAAGTCTGGAAGCCATAAAAGATAAGACTGCGGTAACTATTTATGGAAAACAGGGAGAAAATGGGGTGATCATCGTTACGACCAAAAAAGCAAAGGAATAGTAAAAGGGGAATTTTCCCCTTTTACTATTTTGTATTAATAATTATTTCGGCATTCGGGTAGTATCCCACTTCTTTTTCAATCTGACTGATAGGACGGATTTGCAATATGTCCGAAGGATCAATGTCAAAAGATGAGGCTAAGCGACCGTCTATCACCAGAAGTGGTTCCTGGACTTTGTCCAGATTGAATTTATATTCCTGATTATCATAATTGAATGTGATAATCCCGTTTTGATAACTATTGAAACTACCTAATTTGTTTTGGGAAGTAATGAATAGGTAAGTTTTCTTTATGTCTTCCCTGGATGGAATCATGTTAACGTTTCTGATTTTATCAGGCATTTGAATGTTGTTTTTAGGGGCTTGTTTGCCATCGATGATATAAGTGATATCTGAATTTTTGGAGTCGATCTTTAATTTTGTTTTCCCGTTTTCTTCTGTGATTTGAATAGAATTACTACTAATCTGATTACCATCTCCGAAAGATTGGAAGAATTGTTCCATTTTCTGACTGTGCCCGTTGTGCTTCATCAGTTCTTGCGGTTCAAAATCGTCAAACATATTAAATAACTGATCAAATTGTCCGAATGGGAATATAAAATTGTTTTTCCGGGCAATAGAGTCTGGTGGATTTCCGAAGAAATTTTCAAAGAATCCGCCCCATCCATCGTCAGCCATTAATCTGTTTCTCATGTTTTGTATGGCTTCCATGGTTTCGCGCATCTCTTTGGGAGATACTTCATTTTGCTGGGAGGATAAAACGGAGAGAGAAGAGAGGCCATTTAAGTTTAGGGCTCTGGATAATAAGGCTATCCGGTCTAACTGAATTTCTCCCCGCAACTCTATGATATCGGTTTGTTCAGGAGACTGATCCCATACTACCAGATCGGTGACTTTGCCGTTTTTATTGGTTGTGTAGATCAATTGTTTTTCAACACCATCACTTTTACTTTTTACTAATTTGTATTTATCCGTATTACTCAGTATTCCATGGAATTGGGCCAGGATCTTATCGTACAGTTCAGGTTTACAGGTTTCAACATCTAAATTCAGGATATTGACTTCGTCCAGTTTTTGTAGCATTTCTTTAATTTCAGGTGTCAGGTTCTCCCGTTGATAAAGCCCGTAAAGGTTTTTGTCTAGTTGAGTCACTGTTACTCCCGCTTTTTCATGGTATTTGGACATTTGTTTCCCTAATTGTGCATTAACACAGAAAGGGAATAAGGTGCCTGCCAGTAGAATGATTACTAACTTTTTCATATACATTACGACTTTAGTTGTTTGTTATTTATATAGATCAGGATTATTCAATTTCAATGATTAGCCGGTTATCTTCGTATACGACTTTTTGGGAGGGGGAAGGAGTTTCTTCCAACGCACTTCCCAATACCCGGAGGGCATTTTCAAAGCGTTGTTTTTTCAGGTTGTCGGATAATTGCAGACAGGTGTTTTGAGAATGTGGTATTAAGCTTCGGATAGAAAAAAACAATAGAAGCAGGGCAGCAATACTGCCCGCTGTGATCCAATAGGAGTGAATCCTGCGGTTTCTTTGGCTGTGGATACGGGTCTGTATTTTCTCTGTCAGTCCCATTGGTAATTCCTCTTTCCGGGCTTGAAAGGCCAGCATGGGATCGTCCGGAAGATTTCCGCTACGGAAAGAGGTTTTCAGCATCCGTTCTTCTTCCAGCGTTGTCTCTCCCCGGTAGTATCGTTTTAATATATTGTGTTCCTGTGCATTCATAGGGTTGATTTTAGTTTGGTATTAACTTTCGAATCTTGATATTTGATATTTTTTTATCAATATTTCTTTTACTTTGGATCGTCCTCTGGACAGTAATACCCGGATATTATTTAAACCTAAACCTGTGATTTGTGCAATTTCGTCGAATTCCATTTCTTCCAGTTCCCGGAGTATCATCACTTCCCGTTGGTTATCCGGTAAAGTATCGATGATTTGCCTGACTGCTTGGGCTACATCCTGGGATTCAATCCGGGATAACAGGTCCAGGTCATAACCTCCATTTTGTATAACTTCTTCTTCGTTGTATGCCGGCTTGCATTTTTTCAGCCAGTCCAGGCAAAGGTTGCGGGTGATTTTCAGTGCCCAGGCCTTCGGATTTTTGATTTGCTTCAGGTCTTTACGCTGATCCCACAATTTAATCATGACATCTTGTGTAATATCCGCAGAATCTTCGGAATTTCCGGTCATATTCAGTGCAAATGAATACACTGGCCTGGCCAGCGGCATAATCTTATGATTAAATTCTTTCTCTGTCATTACACAATTAAGACGAATGAAAATGTATTTTATTACAAGGAATGATGGAATAATTTGATAAAAATGATGAGAGTAGCCATTTGACGCTTGTTTGTTTAAACAAACTTACGCAAAAACGTTGGAAATGCCGAATAGAAAGGGATAAATATCCGGGTTGGCCGACTTAAATGTCCGTGACGGGCAACTCAACACAATAAGTCGGTCAACTTTGAAAATCGGGTTGCCTAACCTTCCGTTCTTGGGCAGACAATAAAAGAGGGCCTTTACATAAACAAATATTACCGATCGGTATTTTCCTGGCGTATAGGTAAATTTTCATCGTTGTTCTTTTTCTTGCGGGTGAATCTTTCGTGTAAGCTTTCCATCATGAGATAGAAATTAGGTATAAAGAGTGTCCCGACAAGTGAGGTCATCAACATGCCGGCAAATACGGCAATTCCCAGAGAGATACGGCTAGCAGCACCTGCTCCGGTGGAAATGACCAGGGGAAGTGTACCCAGGATGAAGGCAAAGGAAGTCATTAGGATCGGACGAAGACGTACGCGGCCTCCTTCTATTGCAGATTCTTCAATAGATTTACCTGCAGCCCGGTAATCCCGTGCAAATTCAACAATCAAAATGGCATTTTTGGCAGCCAGGGCTATTAGTAGGACAACACCGATTTGAGTATAGACACTAATAGGCAGATCCATAACAATCACTCCAATAACTACTCCTAATAAGGCAATAGGTAAACCCATGATGACTGCAAACGGATCTGTCCAGCTTTCATATTGTGCTGCCAGAATCAGAAAAGCAACAACAATGGCCAGGATAAAAACAATAGAAGTGGTAGAGCTGGCGTTTTCTTCCTGATAGGCCATTGAAGTCCATTCGTAACCGAAGTTGTGTCCGGCTTTGTCCTGGATCAGGCGGGTCATGATATCCAGAGCTTCGCCTGAACTGTAGCCGTCAGCTGCATTCCCTGAGATCAGGGAAGCAATATAGGTATTGTATTTGGTGAGGCTTTCCGGCCCCAGGCGGGTTTCAATTGTTGTGAAAGCTGACATAGGAATCATATCTCCGTGGCTATTGCGGACATTGAGCAAACGGAGATCATTGATGGTTGACCGGCTATTCGGGTCGCCTTCGACCTTTACTTGATAAGTACGGCCGAATTTGACGAAATTGTTGACATAGGTTGATCCTAAAAAGGTACCGATTGTATTGAAGACTTCACCTAATGAGATTTGCATTAATTCCACCTTGTTTCGGTCGATATTGAGGTAATATTGCGGAACATTGGCACTAAACATGGATTGTACGGTGCTTAATCCCGCGGTCTGATTACCGGTTAACATAAGTTCATCTGTTATTTCTTGTAATTTTTGCGGACCATAACTGTTGATATCTTCGATCATCACTTCGAAACCGCTACTTTGACCCAATCCCGGAATTGCCGGAGGGAGTACTGCAAATGTCTGGGCTTCAGGAATTTTTTCATAAGCCATGCCGTTGAATGCATTTACCAGAGATTGGGCGCTTTCTTTGGGAGATTTGCGTTGGTTCCAGTTTTTTAAGATGACAAATAGGGTACCTGCATTGGAGGAATTGGCTCCACTCATCATTGAAAAACCGTTGATAGTGATATAAGTTTCCACTCCCTCTAGTTCATTCAGAATGGCAGATGCTTTTTGTAAAGCTTTGGCAGTCTGACTCGTAGAGGCTCCATCTTGTAATTGCATGAAAGCTATGAAGTAACCCTGATCTTCTTCAGGTAAGAAGGTGCGGGGCCATTTGATGAATCCCCAGAAAGCCAGAGCCGAGAGAATCAGGAAAACTATAAAGGTCATTACCGATTTATGCATAAAATGGGTGATAGTCCAGGTATAGCCCTGGTTGGTTTTTTCAAAAAGACGATTAAAAGCTTTGAACAAGAAAAATTTTACAGGCTGGTTGGGGTTTAGGAAAAGTGCACATAATGCCGGACTAAGAGTTAAAGCATTAAAGCCACTAATGACTGTTGAAACAGCAATAGTTAATGCAAATTGTTTATACAATTGTCCTGTGATTCCCCCTATGAAAGCGGTGGGGATAAAAACAGCTAATAATACCAGTACAATACCTACCACTGCCCCTGATACTTCTTTCATTGCTTGGATAACTGCTTCTTTAATGGTGGCGTATTTGCCTGTTTCTATAAGCCGGTAACTGTTTTCTACAATAATGATGGCATCATCTACAACTAACCCGATGGCCAATACCAATCCGAAAAGAGTAAGCGTATTGATAGAGAACCCCATAAAAGCCATGAAGGTAAAAGTGCCGATTAAAGATACCGGGATGGTAATTAGAGGTATTAACATAGCCCGCCAGTTTTGCAGGAAGATCAGAATAACGAGTAAAACCAGTATAAAGGCGGTAATCAAAGTTTCGTAAATGCCTGAGATGGATGCTTGGATAAATTCGGTCGTATCCAGGGTGATACTATATTTTACACCATCGGGGAAATAAGTAGCTAGCCGGCTCATTTCCTTTTTTACTCGTTGAGATACATTAAGGGCATTGGCTCCTGGTAGTTGATACACTGCAATTGCAGCGACGGCTTTTCCGGCTAACGAGGCTGTCGTACTGTAACTTTCTCGTCCAAGTTCGATAGAAGCCAAATCGCGGATACGTAAATATTTCCCGTCAGGTAGTGCTTTTACGATAATATTACCGAATTCTTCTTCGTTCACCAAAAGGCCTTTTGTCTCTAAAGTATACTGATAAGCTTCCTTATGCGTCAGGGGTTCGGAACCTACACTTCCGGCGGTGACTTGTATATTCTGGCCTTCGATGGCTGATACGATATCTGCTGGTGTGATATTGCGGATTGCTAGTTGGTCGGGATCGAGCCAGATGCGCATACTGTATTTTCCCATGCCGAATAATCCCACATTTCCAACTCCCTTTACCCGTCCAAGTTCATTGGTGATATTCAGTGCTGCATAGTTGGACAAAAATAAAGCGTCGTATTCGGGGTTGTCAGAGGTTAGGGAAAGGAATAATACCACATTGGTGGATTCTTTGGTTGTGGTAA
>URJC01000008.1 GCA_900548135.1 uncultured Odoribacter sp.
AGGGACACAAGGATTTTCAGTCCTTTGCTCTACCGACTGAGCTATGACACCATTATTCTGTTTTGCGAGTGCAAAGGTAGATGTTTCATTTGATTGTGCAAATAAATCAGATAGAAAAATTAAAAATATTTTTCATGTTAAAAATAATCCATTTATTTTTTTGCTGATTATTAATTATTTAGTTTATATTTGTAGCATTAGAAGAATCTTAGTCTTGTATTTTGTAACTAAAAATGTATTACTACGTACCCTTCTACATGTTTAATTCTTTTTTTAATTTTTTTATTGTGAATATTTTTGTAGCAAAAATGAGTTCAGCCACAACAGGTGACGATCTCGCAGCTCTTTTCGGGGAACATGGTACAGTGACTTCTGCAAAGGTTATCATGGACAAAGAAACCGGTAATTCAAAATGTTTTGGTTTTGTTGAAATGGAAGACGAAACAGAAGGGATGAATGCTATTAATGCTCTCAATGACGTTGAGTTCCAAGGGAGGAAAATCGTGGTTAAAAAGGCACGTCCCAGAGAAGCTGGTGACAATCGGGGACATCGGTCATTTGCGCCGCGTGGGGAAAGAAGATTTAATCCAAATCATGAATAAGAGAAGGATACTGAGAGCTTTCCAGCTCTCAGTTTTTGTATTTGGCTTTCAGGTAGGCATATAGTACCTGGTGAAGCAGAATTGCATTTTTCTTTTCTTCTTCCGATAAATCGGGATTGATTTCGATAGCATTACAGGCATCAGAGATTTGTTCATCCCCATCTAAAAATCCGGCTTCATTTTCTTCCAGATAAAACATATCTGATAGCTGCATCTTTTCTAAACATTCCAGTGCCAACGTGCGGGCTTGAAGGATATTGTCTTTCCGGTAGGCAGATAAGAAGACTTCAATAATTGCATCTGTAAAGAAATCACTAAAATAATGTAGCAATAACAAACGGCGTTTATAATGTTCCGGATTGGCCGGCCGGTTTTGGCGTAAGATGGTTCCTAAGGCCAGGTAAGCCAATTCGGCCGTTTCTATGCTGTCGTTTTCTTCTTCATCTAATTCCAGAATAAGTGTTTTATAGAGCGCATCTGCAAATTCTTCCTGAAGTGTTTCCTTTATGCTTTGCCGGTAATATTCCCGGCGGTTGTGCATGAGTGTCCGTAATGCTTTGGTCAGTTCCCGGCGGTTGCCAGTTTGGCTTTGTGCTTGTATTTCTGTTAATATTTTTTTTAAATCTGACATGAGCTTGTTGGTTATTGATTTTCTTTTTCTTCCTGTTTCTCTTCCGGAGAGAAATTACTCCATCCTTGTGCTTTCAGTTTAAAAGTATTGCCGTCGCGTGTAGTCATGTTACAGCCTGCCGAAGCTCGGGTTGTATGACCGATTACGCTGATTTCCGGCAGGGCAGTCAGTAAATCGTATTTATCCAATGGGGCAGTGAATAACAATTCATAGTCTTCTCCTCCCGACAAGGCACAGACAGTTGCATTCATATTTAGTTCTTCAGCCATTTTGAAAGTCTGGTAATCGATGGGTATTTTTTCTTCGTAGATATTGCAGCCCACTCCGGAATTTTTGCAAATGTGCATAATCTCGGAAGCTAAGCCATCTGAAATATCAATCATGGCAGTCGGAAGGATTTTTTTCTCTTTCAATAGTTCAACTATATCTTTCCGGGCTTCGGGTTTGAGTTGGCGTTCCAGAATATATTCATATCCGGCAAAATCAGGCTGGATCTGTTCGTTGCCTTGGAAAACCAATTTTTCCCGTTCCAGCAGTTGCAAGCCCATATAAGCAGCTCCCAGATTTCCGCTTACGCAGATTAATTGATTCTCCCGGGCCGTATTCCGATAGACGATCTCTTTTTCGTCTGCTTCTCCTAAAACTGTAATGCTGATGCACAGGCCTGTCTTCGATGATGTGGTATCTCCGCCAACCAGATCAATACCATATTGTTCACAGGCCAGATACATACCAGCGTATAGTTCTTCCAGGCTTTCCACGGAAAAATGATTGGATATGGCAAGGGCAACGGTGATTTGCCGGGGCGTACCATTCATGGCATAGATATCACTGACATTTACGGCAACCGATTTGTAGCCCAGGTGTTTCAGGGGGGTATAAGTCAGGTCGAAATGAATACCTTGGATCAACATGTCTGTACTGACGAGGATTTTCTTTTTTCCGTAGCTCAGAACGGCAGCATCATCGCCGACACCTTTCAAAGTGGATTGGTTTTTTATTTGTACGGGACGGGTAAGATGGTCTATGAGGCCAAATTCGCCAAGGGTGGATAGCTCTGTGTATTTTGCCATGATTATTGTTATAAAAATTAGATTACAAAAATAGTAAATCCTGTTTTAAATGTAGCCAAAAATACATAAGATGTCAGAACTCCCTGCCACCTGCTGGTCATGATTGTGTTTATGAATGACCTTATAAAAATAATCGACAAGATGTTGGGGGGTGAAGAATTGATGTGTTAAAGAAATTTCTTACTTTTGTCATTATAATCGTAAAGTTGAAGTTGGGGCTTGTTCTTGACTTTGAATTTTCAATTTTCAATTGTATTTATGGATAATATTATAGAGGAAATTACCGGAAGCGAATATAAATATGGGTTTGTGACGAATGTCGATACCGAGATGATCGCTAAAGGGTTGAATGAGGAGGTGATCCGGACGATTTCGGCTAAAAAAGGTGAACCGGAATGGTTGCTGGAATTTCGTTTACAAGCTTATCGGAAGTGGTTGACGATGAAGATGCCGCGTTGGGCTCAGTTGGATATTCCGGAAATTGACTATCAGGATATTGTGTATTATGCAGCCCCGAAGCAGAAAGAGACTAAGAATTGGGAAGATGTTGATCCTGAGTTAAAATCTACATTTGATAAGCTGGGTATCCCGTTGAATGAACAGATGGCTTTGTCTGGAGTGGCTGTAGATGCAGTGATGGATAGTGTGTCTGTCAAAACAACTTTTAAGGACACGCTGGCGGAAAGGGGGATTATCTTTTGTTCGTTTTCAGAAGCGGTGAAAAATCATCCGGATTTGGTCCGTAAGTATCTGGGGACTGTAGTTCCTTACGGAGATAATTTTTTTGCGGCTTTGAATTCGGCGGTATTTAGTGACGGATCGTTTGTATATATCCCTAAAGGAATACGTTGCCCGATGGAGCTGTCTACTTATTTCCGTATTAATGCACAAAATACCGGACAATTTGAGCGTACCCTGATTGTTGCAGATGATGAGTCATATGTTAGCTATCTGGAAGGATGTACTGCTCCGCAACGGAATGAAAATCAGTTGCATGCAGCTATCGTGGAGATTGTTGTGGAAAAAAATGCTGAAGTGAAATACAGTACTGTACAGAACTGGTATCCAGGTGATAAAGAGGGGAAGGGGGGGATTTATAATTTTGTAACCAAGCGGGGGATATGCAGGGGGGAGAATGCCAGATTAATCTGGGCGCAGGTGGAAACGGGATCTGCTATTACGTGGAAATATCCGAGTACAATACTGAAGGGGGACGGTTCGGTGAGTGAGTTTTATTCGGTTGCTGTCACTAACAATTATCAGCAAGCGGATACGGGAACAAAAATGATCCATATAGGTAACAATACCCGTAGCCGGATTGTATCGAAAGGTATTTCAGCTGGTTATAGCAGTAACTCTTACAGGGGGAAAGTGAAGGTTGTCAAGAGTTGCCAGAATGCCCGGAATTTTTCGCAATGTGATTCACTTCTGTTAGGAGATAAATGCGGGGCGCATACATTTCCTTACTTAGAGGTTGAGAATCCGACAGCCCAGGTGGAACATGAAGCGACGACTTCTAAGATCGGAGAGGATCAGATTTTTTATTGTAACCAGCGGGGAATTTCGACGGAAGATGCTGTGGGGTTGATCATCAAAGGTTATGCCGGTGATGTGTTGAATAAGATGCCTATGGAATTTGCTGTTGAAGCACAGAAATTATTGCAAATCAGCTTAGAAGGAAGTGTTGGATAGTTTTAGATTTTAAATTTTGGATTTTGGATTAGCGGCTTAAGGGTAATGCTAGCATAAATCGTAACTCAAAAATATAATTACGATGTTAAAAATTAAAAATTTACATGCCTCTGTTGATGGCAAAGAGATATTAAAGGGAATTGATCTGGAGATCAAAGCCGGAGAAGTTCATGCGATTATGGGGCCTAATGGGGCAGGGAAAAGTACGTTGTCTTCAGTATTGACCGGACGTGAAAAATTTGAAGTTACGGAAGGAGAGATTGAATTTAATGGAAAAAATTTGCTGGAGATGCCGGCAGAGGACCGTGCCCGGGAAGGGATTTTTATGAGTTTTCAGTATCCTGTTGAGATTCCGGGTGTCAGTACGGTGAATTTCCTGAAGACAGCCATAAACGAAATCCGCAAATATCATGGGCAACCTTCTTATCCGGCTGGAGAATTCCTGAAAATGATCCGTGAAAAGATGGAATTAGTCGGGATTGATAATAAGTTGCTAAACCGTTCGTTGAATGAGGGTTTTTCAGGTGGAGAAAAGAAGAAGAACGAAATTTTTCAAATGGCAGTGCTGGAGCCTAAGCTGGCTATTCTGGATGAGACAGATTCCGGATTGGATATTGATGCTTTGCGGATTGTAGCTAATGGAGTGAATAAATTGAAACGGCCGGATAATTCTACTATTGTGATTACGCACTATCAGCGTTTGTTGGATTATATCGTACCGGATGTTGTACACGTTTTATATGACGGCCGGATTGTCAAAACAGCTGGAAAGGAATTGGTTGCTGAGCTGGAAGAAAAGGGATACGACTGGATTAAGGAAGAAATAAAAGGATAAATAGATATTTATGATTTATGATTTTTGGTTTACGGATCAGGCTGTTTAGCTATCGTAAATCGTAAATCTGAAATCTAAAATCAAATACATATGGGAGGTTTAGAAAAAATAAATACTGATTTTGCAGCATTGTTCCGGGAGGGGTATGCGTTGCTGGAGGAAGGGTGCAGTGCTGTGATGAATGGTTACCGTAAAGAGGCTTTTGAGAAATTTGTGCAATTAGGAGGTATTCCTTACAAAACAGAAGATTATATCTATACTAACCTTTTGCCTGTTTTTGAAAGAGATTATCATGTGGTTTTGAAATATATCCGGCAGGATGTAGATTTGAACGAGGCTTTCCGTTGTTCGGTGACAGATTTGGTGACCGATCCAATCCTGACGGTGAATGGCTGGTGGTTTGATGGAAATCCGAATCCGGAATTACCGGAAGAAGTGGTGATTTGTAGTTTGCAGGAAGCTAGTGTGAAATATCCGGACCTGTTTCATAAACATTATAATCATTATACAATCAAAGCTGCTAAAGATGGCATAGTGGCTTTGAATACAGCATTTGCGCAAGATGGGGTATTTGTGTATGTTCCTGATGATGTGATATTGGAACGTCCATTGCAAATAATTAATTTGTTGCGGGCGAAAAGGGATTTGATGGGATTTCAGCGGAATCTGGTTATTTTGGGTAAACATGCACAGGCAAAAATCCTGGTATGTGACCATACTCTTGCAGATCAGAATTTTTTAATGAATAATGTGACAGAGGTTTATTTGGGACCTTATGCACATCTGGACTATTATCAGGTACAGAATCAGCATTTGGGGGCTTCACAGATTAATTCTCTGTTTGTGTCTGAGCAACGGAATGCTGTATTGGATAGTAATATTATTACCTTATACGGGGGATTTATCCGGAATAATATGTATGTTTCCCTGAATGAGGTAGGTGGAGACTGTAATTTATACGGTATGTATATTCTGGATAAAAAGCAAGTGGTTGATAATTTTTCATATATAGATCACATTGCTCCGCATTGTACCAGTAATGAGCACTTTAAGGGGGTGATGGATGATGCTGCGCTAGCTAATTTCAGCGGTTGTATCCGGGTTCGGCCTGATGCTCAGAAAACCGAAGCTTATCAGGCAAATAATAATTTGTTGTTGTCGGATGCAGCACGGGTAAATACCAAGCCACAGTTGATTATTGATGCTGACGATGTGAAATGTAGCCATGGGGCGACAGTTGGGCAGATTGACGAGGAGGCTATGTTTTATCTCCGTTCCCGCGGGATTGGTCGTGAAGAAGCCAGAATGATGATGATGTTCGGGTTTGCTCATGATATTATCCGGCATGTGCAGCTGGAACCTTTACGGGAGAAAATTGATGAATTGATCGATAAACGGTTAAGAGGGGAACTTTCGAAATGTTACAATTGTATTATGCAGTGTAAGAAATGAATTGCAGGTTATGTTTGATGTAAAAAAGGTCCGGACTGATTTTCCGATTCTGGAAGAAAAGGTATACGGCAAACCTCTGGTTTATCTGGATAATGGTGCAACTACCCAACGTCCTCGCCAGGTAATAGAGAAGATGACTGAATACTATCTTCGTTATAATTCCAACGTACACCGGGGGATACATTTTCTGAGTAATAAGTGCACTGATGCCAATGAAGAAGCCAGGGAGATTGTATGTCAGTTTATTCAGGCTGCATCAGAAAAAGAAGTTATTTTTACCCGGGGTACAACGGAAAGTATTAATTTGGTTGCTTCTTCTTTTGGGGAGGCGTTTATACGCGAGGGAGACGAGATTCTGGTGACAGAGATGGAGCATCATGCGAATATAGTACCCTGGCACATGTTGTGTGAACGGAAAGGAGCCAGCCTGAAAGTCATTCCTTTTCAGGATAATGGGGAATTGGATTTGTCCCGTTTGAATGAGTTGTTGACTAATCGGGTTAAATTAGTGGGGGTGGCTTATGTGTCGAATGTATTAGGAACCATCAATCCGGTGGAAATGATCATAGAGCGGGCACATGCAGTGGGGGCGAAGGTATTGGTGGATGGGGCGCAGGCTGTACAGCATTTGCCGGTAAATGTGCAGGAATTGGATTGTGATTTTTTTGTTTTTTCGGGGCATAAATTATACGGTCCGACCGGAGTTGGGGTATTATACGGCAAAGAGGCTTTGCTTGGCGAGATGCCACCTTGGCAAGGGGGAGGAGAAATGATTAAAGAAGTACATTTTGAGAAAACCACTTATAATGAATTGCCTTTTAAATTTGAGGCCGGTACTCCTGATTTTATTGGTATTATAGGTTTAGGAGAGGCTATTAGATATGTACAAGCTGTTGGGATGCAAGAAATTGAAAAGCATGAGCATCAGTTGTTAACCTATGCAATGGAGCAGATGCATTTGATACCCGGAATGAGAATTTTTGGGGAGGCTACTGAGAAATCGTCTGTGCTTTCCTTTACTCTTGGAGATATCCATCATTCAGATACCGGAATATTGTTGGATAAGATGGGCATAGCAGTCCGCACCGGACAGTTGTGTGCTGAGCCAACCATGCAACATTACGATGTGACGGGGATGGTGCGTGCTTCTTTGGGTATGTACAATACACGGGAAGAAATTGATATTTTCTGTGAAGGTTTACGAAAAGTTGGGAAAATGTTCCATCTGTCCTGAGGATGGTATAAAATACAAAAGGATGAAAACAATAGAAGAAATAGAAAGAGAAATTGTTGATGAATTTTCAGTCTTTGATGACTGGATGGATAAATATGCTTATTTAATTGAACTGGGATCTGGATTAGAGGGTATGGATGAGAGCCACAAAACTGAGGACAACCTGATAAAAGGCTGTCAGTCAAGGGTGTGGTTTCACGCTGAATTGAAAGACGGACGGCTCTTTTTTACTGCCGATAGCGATGCCATTATCACGAAAGGAATTGCTGGTCTGTTGATCCGGGTTTTTTCCGGACAGGTTCCTGAAGTTATAGCAAAAGCTGATTTATATTTTATCGATGAGATTGGGTTGACGCAGCATTTATCGCCGACGCGTTCAAATGGACTGTTGTCCATGGTAAAACAGATAAAAATGTATGCTATTGCTGCCAGTCAGCAAGTTGCACATTGATTTATTATTCATTTGAAGTTCAGTTAAGGTATGGCTGTAAGTTTGATGAGAGATCTGGTTATTGAAAAACTGAGTACGGTTTATGACCCTGAAATTCCTGTAAACATATGGGAATTAGGACTTGTGTATGATATTGAATTTCCAAAACCTTCGGAAGTGGTGATTCACATGACTTTGACTGCGCCGGGATGTCCGATTGCAGATGAACTGGTGCAGCAGGTACATGATGCTGTGATGGAAGTGGAAGGAATTGAAGCGGCTACGGTGAATCTGGTATTTGAACCGGCCTGGACTCCCGACCGGATGAGTGATGTGGCAAAGTTAGAGTTGGGTTTTGATATATAATCTATTTTTTAACCTGTTATTGATTGTTTTTTAGCTAATTTTTAGCCTGTGCTGATTTTTGAGATATAAATTATTTGGATTTATTGAATATCTAAATAATTTAACATATATTTACACCGCGAAAATAGTGCAATTGGTGTTTGAAATACTTAAAAGTGTATGAATCGTATTTTATTGATTGTCTGGGTGATTATTACTTTAGTCGGTGTTGTTAAGGCCCAGGATGGTAACAATACATCTTATTTCTTATCTAATCTTCCGCAGAGGTATCGGTTAAATCCGGCGTATCAGCCGGAATATAAAGTGTTTGTCGGACTTCCTGGATTAAGTGGAATTTCGGTGAATTACCTGAATTCTTCGTTTACTGTTGAAGATATGTTGTACAAACTGAATGATTCCGTGTACATGGATATCAATAAATTTTATGAATCTTTGCATAAACGGAATTATCTCTATTTTAACAATGAAAATTCTATACTCTCGATTGGTGTGAAAGCCAAGGAATGGTATGGTACTTTTGAGATTACTCAAAAGAATGATTTGTTGTTTCGTTATAACAAAGACCTGTTTACTTTCCTGAAGTACGGTAATATAGATTATCCGTCTATGGATTTCGGAAAATTGGGTTTGAACATGAATTCTTATCTGGAGGTTGCTTTCGGTCTTTCGAAACAGGTCAATGACAAGTTGACTGTCGGGGGACGCTTGAAATTTCTGATGGGTATTGCTAATGTGCATATGACTGATTCTGAACTGGATATTGTGACGGAGGATGATGGGACAATGAAGTTACATTCCCGTCAGAATATAAAGATATCGGCTCCGGTACAGATCCGGAATGAACGGACTGGTCGGCCTTTCCCTCTGAATGAGCCTATCGATTGGGATGATTTCGATTTTGATACGGATAATCTGGGTGTTTCTGATTTTCTGCATGCTAAAAATCCTGGTTTTGCTATTGATTTAGGTGGGGAGTACCAATTGAATGAACGGGTGAAATTGTTTGCCAGTTTGACTGATTTAGGTTTTATCCGTTGGGGAAATAAAGATAATAATTATAATTTTTATCAGGATGCAAATTTCGTGTGGGAGGGTGCTGATTTTTCTAATAGTATCAATAAAAATAACGAGGGGCATATTTCTGTAGATAGTGCTTTTCAAAAGATTACGGATGATTTGAAGGACAATTTCCGTCTAAAGAATCAAGGAGGTGTTTACACCACGATGTTGAGTCCGAAGCTTTATTTGGGTGCTACCTATCAGTTAAATCGTATGTTTGATGTTGGCGGATTATTCCGGGCTTCTATTCTTGATGGTATGTTTATTCCTTCTTTAACGGCATCTGTTAATGGGCGATTGATTCGGAATATCAGTGCTTCTGTGTCTTATTCCATGACCAGGGGAAGTTATGTCAATGTAGGGGCTGGTTTGACAGCAAAACTCGGTCCGTTCCAGTTGTATGTGGAGACAGACAATCTGCTGGCATGCAATTATACGAATACCCAGTCGGCAAACGGACGTTTTGGAATTAATTTATTATTCGGACATAAGGATCATAAGAAAAGGAAAAAACTACAGGAGGGAGTTCCCGGAGAGGTTATGATTACTCCTGTTCCTGTTAAGAAAGATACTATTGTCCGGTCTGATTCTGTGCAAATTGATCCGGTAGTTCCGATGAAACAGGAAAAGGTAATAGATACTGCCGGGGATACCCTCCGGAAATGTTATGTGATTGTCGGGAGTTTTAAAAGTAAACAACGGGCAGTGACTTTAAAACAAAAGCTGGTTTTTATGGGATTTAAAGATAGTACTATTTTGAGAAATGAACAGGGAATGTACCGGGTGAGTGCTTCTTATTTTACTACCCATGCTTCTTGTTGGGAAGAGGTCTTCCGGATTCGTAAAGATTATCCTCAATTTAGGGATGCCTGGGGCTTAACTGTTGAATCTTAGTTGGATAATAAGGATAATAAAGGTGGGACCTAAGTTCCACCTTTATTTTTTGAATACGGGGTGATTTAGTTTTTGTTTTTATTGCAGGATCAGGAGATAACCTTTTCCTTTTTTTACTTTGAAAGTTTGGGTCGGTTCAAACTGAATTTCATCTTGGAATAAGGGAATTTCAGGTCCGTATAAACGGGTTGTCCGGGGATCAAGTTGAAGTTGTTTCCAATCTATATTCAGTTTGATATCTATGTCTTTCTCTGCCCAGCTGGCTATGGCAATCATGGTTTTATTATCTTTTACATAGCAAGTGGCAAGGACATCTTTCCGGTTCGTCTTTACGGGATTGTTGCTAACCCAGTAGCCAATCATCCGGCTTCCTTTGATCCCAAAGTCATCCCATGCTTTCCATAGATACTGTGCTACTTCGCAGCCTTCCCAATGCAGGCGGGAAGTCATACCGTAGATCATTCCCCTCCAGGGATTTCCACAGTTTTGTAGCATTTCTCCCATCATGCCATAAGGAATACCGGAAACTTCGGTAAGCCAATAGTCCGGATTGGCGTCGTAATCGAAATATTCTCCCAACCATAAGCGGTCAAGGTAAGGCATGTGTTCCATATATAAACAGGCACTGTTAATATAGCCGTCTTGGGGATTGTATTGATTGGCAGAATGCAGGTCAATACGAGGTTCCGGACAACCGGCATCCAGCACTTTGCGGATTCGTTTCATTGTTGCCCGGTCGAAGGCCAGGTCGTCAATGTAAAGTCCGTCGATACCGACGTTTTTTACCAGCCAGTTCAAACCTTCAACGTAAAAATTGTGCCAACGGGAAACTCCTGAATTGACAATAGCTGCATCGGTGTATTTTTCAACAAACCAGGCTGCAATGTAATCTTCTTCCAGATGCTCCTGTAACCAGGAATAGCCGTTTCCTTTACCTGCTGAAAATATTTCATGACCCAATGAACGAAGTGCCCAAAGTTCTGGAGCCCGGTTGGCCAGTTCGCGTACCGTGTAATAGATTTTAACCTTACATCCTTTGCTATGTGCTTCGTCTATATAAGCTTTCATAAAATCAGGGCGGAAGAAAGGATAATTAATGTGAGGATTGATGGGAGTTCCGTGGTGAATGTTGATGGTATTGGCACCTTGGGCAACAACCTGGTCAATAGGTTCATAGCTGTGCAAATAACGGTCATGCCATTGCTTCTCAGTGTCAATGGGTTTGAAAGGAGTGACGGAAACTCGGAAGATAAAAGTCAGTTGTTCCCCTTTTTGCAGGTTACGTGCCCCGCTATAGGTCTGAATGGACATCTTCTTTCCCTTTTTGGCAAATTTAATACCTCCTTTTCCTGAGTTATTCCAACATTCCGGAATGATAAGCGGTTTGGAATGATAGAAATTAGTGTTGAGGGGGCGTACATAATTTTCATCTCTGAATACACAATGCAAGCCGGCATTTACATTGCCAATCCAGAAACCTTCCTGATTTTTTTGAACATCCCATTTCCATTGATAGGAATCAGGAATTTCTGATCCTACTTGTCCCATACCTAGCCAATATTTAGCTACCTGGGTGTTCATGGGTATTTCAAGACGGATATCGTCGAGCTCTGTTTTTTCGTTGGCTTTCAGTGTAATGATATATTCCATGTATCCATCGAATTCCATACTTGCTTTGCAATTTACGTCGATTTGTCCTGCTTGATTCTGTGTTTCCCAGCTGCAAACTCCTTTTTCTTTTTTCAAGAAATGGAAAGATTTGTTTTTCCAGGGTAGATTTTTTTGATTTTGTTCCAGCACAAATTGAAAGGGAGCATTGAGGATAGGGGTTGGTGTTTGGCCTATTTCTGTAACTGTTTCTGTGAAATAACTGTCGATATTGGCTGGTAGCCCGAACTCATTCAAAGTAACCTTTCTGCCCAGGCAACTGATGGTTTTATTTTCGACAGTTAAAGGTTGAAAAGGTTTGACAATTTCGTCGTTACATGCCAGCTCAGAATTCAGCCAGCGTAAACGGGATAAACGATACATATCACCATCTCCTTTATCGGTCAATATGCGGTCAGAAAGCTGAATGTTTATGGAAATCGTCTGTGGCTTAGTGTTTTCAGCTGTAACTGTAAGGTAGCCTTGGTATAAATCGGGATTTATTCCGGTTGGCATTTGAACACCGATCCATAAGGGTCTGATTTCAGATTGGGGTATCTGATAGTTAATCTGCATGGGTCTTTGTAGCCAGTCTCGTCCGGAAGTATTAAAGCAGGTAAATGCTGAAGCAGGAATGCTGTCTTTTTTTCCATTTAAATTTTCAAAAACTACTTGTACATTTTTCAGGTCTTTGTTTAATGCTTTTATCCCCAGTTGAAAAACGAAATATTCGTTCTGATCAGCTTCGGCAAAAAAAGCAGTATTAGCACCTTTATTGATCCAACGATAAGGAAGATCGTGGTACATCTTGACCGGATGTTCACGGTCTTCGGGAAAGACCAGAAAGTCTTTATCCGGATTGGCCTGATATAGTTTTTCGGATTCCTGCCGGGTAGCAATGATTTCCATGGGGTAGAAGCTGTTGAAATTACCTCTGGATTGGAATTGTACAAAACGGGCATTAGGTATGGCATCTGCATTCGTAGTATGGTTACGGTTTAACCAGGAAGATTCTGCTTTTCCTGATTCCCGGGGATAATCTACTTTAGGATAGGGGCCTCCGGAAGAATGATAAGGGAGGTAATAGATATAATAATCTCCTGGAATAGTTTGGGGTTGAAAAATCAACTGCCCTTTTTCACGGTCTATTTTTTCCCGATAGAAGTTGGAAATCGTTTTGCCGCTGGTGGCATCTATGATAATAATTCCTTTCTGTTCGACATTTTTATCATGTCTGCGCCAGGGAAGGATAGCCCGGACTGCATCGGAAGGTTCAGTTACATGTACGACAGCCCTGTGATTTCCTAATGAATCCGGGTCCCAGAATGCAATTCCGTAGAGGGATGCATCTGGGACAAGAGGTTGGGCCAGCACGGGTAAACTGGTACAAATCCAAAGAAAGATAAATACTTTTTTCATATGTTTAAGATTTAAGTATCGTATTCCAGGGGTTAAGTACAGATCTTTTATTTTGCCTGTTGTAAGGCTTTCAGCAGCCACGTGAGTTGTATGCCCAAATCCTTCATATTTCTGAGTCCTTTGGCATCCTGATACACTTCGCCAGGCATTTCCCCAATGCCAAAATTCCAATAGGTAGAGCCTGGAACAATCATGCCGCCTCCCAGCATAAACCGGTTCAGTTCATCGTAGACTGTTACTGCACCTCCCCGGCGGACACTGATAACGGCGGCTCCGACTTTGCGGGTTAAAGTACGTCCTTCTCCGATGGTAGTTAAGCCCAGGCGATCCATGAATGCTTTCATTTCAGCACTTACACTGCCGTAGTAAGTGGGGGAGGCCAGAATTATACCATCTGCCTCACGGGCTTTGCGGATATATTCATTCATACCATCATTTTTTATGGCGCACTGTCCGTCTTTAGTTTTAAAACAAGTGTAGCAGGAGGCACATCCCCTTAACCATTTTCCTCCTAATTGGATTAGTTCGGTTTCTATACCGGCCTCACGGATGGGTTTGAATACTTCTTCTATCAATTGTTCCGTGTTTCCTCCCTTACGGGGACTTCCATTAAATGCGACAATTTTCATGTTTCGGTATTTTTAGTTCGTACTTGCAAAACTAAAATTTTTATTCAGCTAAATTTTACAATCCCGAAAATATTTCCGTATTTTGAAGATGGAAATCATTTACTATAAAATACTATGAATGTAAGGGAATGGGTTCAACAGGTGATAAAACCTGCTGAAATTGAGAAATATTTGGTTAATGGAAAAGATTTTATTGATGTACAGTCTATATTTGGTCATTTAGAGAAATACAAAAATCCTGATAAACAGCAGGTGCGCGATATACTGAAAAAGTCTTTGGATATACACTTGCTGTCACCAGAGGAAACTGCAGTTTTATTGAATGTTAAAGATCCTGAGTTATTGGAAGAAATGCGGGAAACAGCTTTGGCTGTGAAAAAGAAAGTATATGATAACCGGATAGTGTTTTTTGCTCCTTTATATTGTTCAAATTTATGTGTAAATAGTTGTGTATACTGTGGTTTCCGTAGTGATAACTGCGAGGAAAAACGGCATGTACTGACGATGGAGGAAGTGAGGCGGGAGACGGAGGCTGTGATTGACGAAGGGCATAAACGTTTGATTGCAGTTTATGGGGAACATCCCCAAAGCGATGCTGATTATATAGTTGATACAATGGCTACTATTTATGCAACAAAGCGGGTTACGCCGACAGGAAATGGTTTTAATAATATCCGTCGTGTCAATATCAATGCGGCGCCGATGAGTATTGAGAATCTCCGGAAGTTGTGGCGTGCCGGAATAGGTACTTACCAGGTGTTCCAGGAAACTTATCATCCGGGACGTTATACTGAATTGCATCCCGCTAATACGATAAAGGGAAATTTCCGGTGGCGGTTGTATGCTATGCACCGGGCAATGGATGCCGGGATAGACGATGTTGCTATCGGTGCCTTGTTTGGTTTGTATGACTGGCGTTTTGAGGTGATGGGACTGGTTCATCATGCTCATGATTTGGAACGTCAGTTTGGAATAGGGCCCCATACGATTTCTTTCCCGCGTATGCAGCCGGCTTTGGGATCATTTGTAAGTGAGAATTCGCCTTATTTAGTCAGAGATGATGCTTTTAAGCGGTTGGTGATGATTTTACGTCTGGCTGTTCCTTATACGGGGTTGATCGTGACTGCCCGTGAAAGAGCTGATTTACGGAGGGAAATTATTAATTACGGATGTACTCAAACGGATGCCTCTTCAAAGATCGGCATCGGGGCTTATTCTGAAAAGAAAGTACAGGAAGAAAATCCGGATAAAGTGCAATTTATGCTGGGAGATGAACGGAGTTTGGATGAGGTCATCCGTGAATTGGCCCAGGATGGTTATATTACTTCTTTTTGTACGGCAGGATACCGTTGTGGGCGTACGGGGGATAAGATTATGAATCTGTTGGAAAAAGGGGTAGAAGGGAAATTCTGTAAATTGAATGCAGTATTGACGTTCCGGGAATATCTGAATGATTATGCTTCACCTGAAACCCGTATGATCGGTGAGCAGTTGATTGAGAAAGAGTTACGTGAGATTTCAGGTATGCCTTTCTTTACAGAAAAGAAATTGTTATCAACATTTCAGACTTATTACAAACGAATCGCTTCAGGAGAACGTGATTTATATATGTAGCCGGACCAGGAGGACTGGTTTGTCAGATAGATTTTTACGCTTACTACCTGCGAAGTATTTCATACTCTGTATTTTGCCTGTAATGCCAAATACCGGAAGAAAAGGTGATCTTTTTGATAAAATATACTTACCCGAAGAACTTGCAAAGAGGATATTATTAAAAAACAATGATAGATGTGAAAAAATGAAAATGTAGGTAATTTCTTCAGCTTTAATTATATATTTGTACCATCGATTGCATAAAATTAATTAAATATGAGAAAATTATTCTGTAGCTTGATTTGTATGGTGTTTGTGTGCAGCCGTCTGACCGCAAGTGCTTTTAGTCCGGATTTTGAGAAAACGGAAGTAAAAAGAGTCATGAAAAATGTGGCTGATTGGCAGATTGCTAATTTTTCAAAAGTGCCTTATTCTCCTGGTAATTGGGTGAATGCGATTATGTATATTGGGATGTTTGATTGGGGAAAGATGGCCTTTGAGCAAGATAAAAATGAAGCTTATCTGAAATTTCTGAACAAAATAGGTAGTCGTACGGGTTGGCAGCCGGAGAAGCGGATGTATCATGCTGATGATATCTGTGTAAGTCAGATGTATATTGATTTATACCGTTTTTATGGAAAGAAAAATCCGAATATGATCAATCCGACCATAGCCCGTACAGATTGGGTGATGGCACATCCTTCCCGGAATTCAATGGATTTGAATTACCGGGATGGCCGTACTTTGGAACGCTGGACCTGGTGTGATGCCTTGTTTATGGCTCCTCCTGTATATGCACGTTTATATAATATGACTGGTGATAAGGAATATATCCGTTTTATGAACCAGCAATACAAGGATTGTTATGATCATTTGTTTGATAAAGAGGAACATCTTTTTTTCCGGGATGCAAATTATATAGAACGGAAAGAACCGAATGGTAAAAAGATGTTTTGGTCACGTGGTAATGGTTGGGTGTTAGGCGGACTTTGTCAGATTTTGGATGAATTGCCTGCTAAGGATAAAAACCGGAAGTTTTATGAGGGGCTTTTTAAGGAATTGTGCGGAACGATAGTTAAATTGCAACAACCGGATGGATATTGGAGAGCCAGTTTGTTGGATGCTGAGAGTTATCCTTCTCCGGAAACCAGCGGGACTGCATTTTATGTATATGCTTTTGCTTATGGGATTAATCATGGTCTGTTATCCAAAGAAGAATATATGCCGGCCTTACAGAAAGGGTGGAAAGCTTTGGTTGATGCTGTAGATCCGGACGGGAGACTGGGGTATGTACAGCCTGTAGGTGAAGCTCCTAAAAAAGTGACTCGTGAGATGACGGAGCTTTATGGGCCTGGGGCTTTTCTGATGGCTGGATGCGAAATTTATAAAATGTCTAAGTAATATCCCGGAGTGGGAATGGAAAAAACGGGGCTGTTTTCTTTAGAGAGACAGTCCCGTTTAGTGTTTATTATTCCAATACTTTTTTGATTTGGCGTTTGGCTAATGTCAAGGGAGCAAGGGAACAAGGTCCATTGATGCATCCTCCGTCACATGCCATGACTTCTACAAACTGGGCAACAGGTTTTTTAGCCATTGTTTTTAGCAGGGCCTGGTTCTTTTTATCCAGTCCTTCGATGTGAATGTTGGTGTATTTTTCGCCGATTGCATTAACTACAGCTGCCTGTACTCCCCCAGCTTGCGCAAAACCCCGGCCATATTTGGTCACTTCATGGTTTAATTCTTTTTCACTACAGTTAGCGACATCTATATCATAGGCAACCATAAAAGCACCTAGTTCTTCAAAACTCATGACATAGTCCACTTCTTCAACCGAATCGGCCTCGTGGCGTTTGGCAAGGCAGGGGCCAATGAAAACGACTTCTGCGTCCGGGTATTTTTCTTTTGCATAGCGGGCAGCATATACCATGGGACTCCGGGTTGCTGAAACAAAAGGTTTAAGCATGGCTGCATGTTTTTCGACCCATCCTGTATAAGCCGGACAACAGGAAGTCGTCATAAAGGATTGCCCTTCCTCCATTTTTTCTTCCAGTTCTTTTGCTTCGTTGGCTGCTGTAATTTCTGCTCCCAGTGCAACTTCAATCACGTCGTCAAATCCGATTTGCTTGATGGCTGCCAATACCTGTCCTGGAGTGGCATTGAACTGGCCATAAATTGCGGGAGCCGGGATGGCAACGATTTTCTTTTTGGGGTTACTCAGGGTTTTGTATATATCGATGATCTTAGAGCGCTCCATGATTGCCCCATAAGGACAGGCTTGCATGCATTTACCGCAATAGATACATTTGTCTTTGTCAATATGTTCTACTCCTTCGGCATCTTTACTGATAGCTTTCACGGGGCATACATCTTCACAAGGCACTGGGGTATAAATTATGGCATGGTAAGGACATACCTTCTGGCAAAGTCCGCAGCTCACACAATCTTCATTGCTGATACTTGCTTTGCCATTGATAAAAGAAATGGCTGCTTTCGGACAATTCATCACACAAGGACGTCCTTCACATCCCCGGCAGAGGTTGGTGACTGCATATTGGGATTGGATACAGGCACTGCATGCTTCGTGTACTACTGAGAGAATGTTTTCTTTGGTATTTTTATTAGCCATAGCCATCCGGGCAAAATCAGAAAGATGGATCAGATCGATTTCTTCATCTGCGATTTCAAAGCCCAGGATAGAAATAATTTTGTGTTTTAAAATGTAACGGTCTTTATGCACACAACACCGCACCGGACGTTTATTACGGGGACGCATTTCGACAGGCAGGTATTTCAGCCTCGTAATGAGTTCATCTTCTTTTAGTAATTTGACTATCCGGATAAGCAACTCTCGCTTGGTGAGCATCGCAAAATTATCGTACAGCATTTTTAATTTCTTCTTTTATGATTTGTAATAGAGTATCTTTACTTGTTCCTGTTATGGTTTTTCGATTGAGTTCTATATAAGGTGGAGGCATTCATCATTTGATTCTGCTATTTGACAATAAAGTTAGTGTGTTCCGGGGTCAAAGATAGCTAATTTCTACGTCTTTGAGAAATTTCGTTTCTAATAGAAATTTGATTTTCTTTACCACATTGCGCCTGATTTCCAGTTCGACAGGTAGGTTAGGATCCTGGTGGGCCACATTGATACGGGTACCGACAATGAATTTAATCTGATCACTATTTTGTAGTAAAGCGATCAGGTCTTGTGCTGGCCCGTGTGATTTTTCGGGAATACCCTGGGTTAATAAACGTTCTACTTTACTTAGGGTGAGTATTCCCTCTGTGATCAGGTCTATTCCTGGCATATAGGATAAAGGAGGAAGTTCTTTGTCAGTAATTTCAAGGCTCACCTGAAGGGGAAGTTTCAATTCCCGGGAGATAATCGTGGCTGTCGTACCGCCGCATAATACCCGTTTCCCTTTGAAATCCCTGACGGTTTCTGCCAGGTAACAGTCTTTTTTTTCATCATAAGGAGGACCTGTACAGATCAATAGATTGCGTGGAATACGCCGATAGACAACACAGCAACTGGCGTCGTCAAGCAGGGTGTAATTGTCGTTTCTCTCTGCGCGTAATATGATTTTGCGTGCCATTTCCTGAGCTGAGAGATCGGGATGTTGTTGCACTAAGTCTGCGATGAACTTTTTTACTCCCTGATCCCAGCCAAAAGGCATATTGGCATTGCCCATACCGGATTGGCTTACTCCATCGGAAAAGCAGATCAAACGGTCTTCTTTTTCCAATTTAAATTCAGATACCCAAAGAAAAGTGTTTTCCAAATCCTCGCGTTCAACGGGAATTTTTTTCTTCGGAATTTCGATGAATTCTCCCCGGCGGAAAAGACATACGTCAGGACTCTCGTATTCAATGACTTTGGTATTACCAAAGCAATCAATATCGAAAATGCAGAATGTGGAGTAACTGATTTTACGGACCATATCCTGGGGAAGTGTATTGATGATGGAAAGTGCTGTTTGCAGGATACTTTCATTCATGGCCGTATAGTTCATGGCCATAGTGGCTGTCATTGTCGATAGTACACAGGCTTTTATACCACTTCCCAGACCATCAGATAAAACACTGATGATCCGGTCTTCATCCTGTAGCCTTTGTGACATAAAACTATCTCCGCAGACAATATTGCCGGCCTTATTTTTCTGGAAACAATCAACCTCAATGAATATTTCATTTTCTTTTATCATACCCCAAACGATTTTCTTCCTTATTTTCTCATCCTATTCACCTATTTTTAACTTATTGGATTCTGTTGCCTGCATGACAGCACGTAGGGTGGCATCAGTATATGCAGCATTCTCTCCTAATAAACAAGCCACCTGCTGGACTGTTGCCATATGTTTGCGAATGACTTCCCGGGTTTGTCCGAGCATCCATTCTTGCCGGACATAGGGTTCGCGTAAATCCTGTAAGATACCGAATACTAGCCGATGGGGCTGAATGTTATATATGGATAGCAACCAAATCTTTTCATGGTCGCGGATCTGACGTTCGGATATTTCTTTACCTGTGGTCAGAACAATCTTGAAAAGATCTGAAAAAGTGCAGATTTGCCCCAGATGAACACCTGTAAGACCTGGTGAAGCTTCATATATCAGGCTCACTTCCTCGCCAAGCAGGTTGGCACAAAAACAGTTCATGTCCGAGATTTTAAGTTCATTGTCCACTAATAATATGCCGGCAGGAATTTTTTGTAATAAGACTGTGGCTTTGTCGTGTGCCACTTTGCGCATATAGGATACACACATGTTTTCTTCTGCCCGGCCTTCAAGCATAGCGAGGGCAAAATCACGGCAACTGTCGTAACCGCAACCACTGCAATTCAATTCATCTTCGGGACAGTTCTTACCGACTGCTGTCAGGGCTTGCTTGATTTCTTCTTCTGTATGGTAAGCATTGTTGCAACTATCAGCCTGGTAGAATGTGGATATATCCAATTGGCTAAGATCATCTGTTTGCCCTTCCGGAATCAGATTGTGCCGGTTTTGTATGTTGTACCGTTTAATGGCGAGCGAAGTTTGGCTTAATTTGGCCGGGCCGTTGATACAGCCTCCACGACAAGCTAATAATTCCAGAAATACCGAGTCTTTTTCACGATAGGTATTTAAATTTTTGATGACATCTTTGATGTTACTTAAATCAGAGAATGCCATCTTGACAATTTTTTTTTCTTCTTCCTGAATTCCGGGCAGCATACCTCCTTCTATGGGATATAAAGAACCGGGTCCCGCGCTCCAGGGAGAGAAGTGATCTTCCGGACCGGGAATAAGTTGCTCAGGTTGGATCTGTTCTTTTTCAAACCAATTTTTCAGGTCTTTGAAAGTGATGGCAACTTCTATGAGATCCCGGAAGTTATCGGCTTCCAATTTTTTGCAGATACAAGGACCTGCGAAAATAATTTTTATATCGTTACCGTAATGTTGCTTTAAAATTTTCGCATGACTTAGCATGGGAGATAAAAACGGAGTGATCGCATGGATATGTTCAGGAGAATATTTGCGGATATATTCGACTACCACCGGACAGGCCGAAGATATGTACACTCCGGGCTGGGCCTGATGAAGGTAATGGGTTACTCTGGAGGATACCAATTCGGCACCAATGGCTGTTTCGGAAACAGCCATGAAACCCAGTTTACGGATCGCTGCAATTAGCTGCTCAATCCTGAGGTTTTCAAATTCGCTTAACCAGGAAGGAGCGAGC
>URJC01000009.1 GCA_900548135.1 uncultured Odoribacter sp.
GATTTTGGTGGATACCTCGGGTTGGTTTTTCAATTGCAGGATGATTATCTGGACGTTTATGGTGATGTTGAAGAATTTGGAAAAAAGATTGGTGGAGATATTCTTTGCAATAAGAAGACTTATTTGTTGATTAAAGCCTTGGAAGTGGCTAATGCGGAGGATAAAGTAATTTTGCAGGAATGGATGATGAAGGAAAGATTTAATCCGGAAGAAAAAATCCGTGAAGTCACAGAGATATATAATCGGGCTGGAGTGAAAGAGTTAGTGAAGGCAAAAATTGAAAATTATTTGAATAAAAGTCATGTGGCTTTGGAGAAAATCAATGTTTCTGAGGAACGGAAAATACGTTTTTATGAAATGATAGATTTTATTGGAGGGCGGAAAAAATAAAGAGATAAACAACGCTAAAGATGTTTGATATTTTAATGTAAGACGCAAAAGCATTACTGATCATGGAGGAATCTTCAAAACAAAGGTTGTTGGATGAACGTTATTTACGAATGGCCCGGATATGGTCTGAAAATTCGTATTGTAAGCGCCGGCAGGTAGGGGCTTTGATAGTTAAAGATAAGTCTATTATATCTGATGGTTATAATGGGACTCCTTCTGGTTTTGAAAATTTATGTGAAGATGAAAGCGACCATACCAAGCCCTATGTGTTACATGCTGAAGCCAACGCAATTACGAAAGTAGCTAAATCCGGTAACAGTAGTGATAAAGCTACTTTGTATGTAACGGCTTCTCCATGTATAGAATGTGCCAAGTTGATTATTCAGGCTGGAATAGTGAGAGTTGTGTATTCAGAATTGTATCGTTGTTGTGATGGTATAGAATTGTTGGAAAAGGCAGGAGTTCAGGTAGATTTGGTGGAAATCTGATCTTGTATTAGACATTCAGTAACTTAGAAATTTTGAAATATGTATAATAACAAATTGAGAATTATATTTTTGCCGATTCTTTTGGCATTGGCTATTGTGTTGGGGATGTGGATAAATTCTTTTTTTAATCGCAAACCGGTTGTGCTGGGGAAACAGGATACATTTGCTTCGATACAAGGAAGTAAGTTGGATTTAATCTTGAATATGATTAATTATTCTTATGTAGATACGGTTGATATCAAGAAGATAGAAGAAAGTGCTATACCTTTACTTATTAAAGATTTAGACCCGCATACGGTTTATATACCGGCAAAAGACATGCAGCGGGTGAATGAAGAAATGGTGGGTAATTTTGGAGGTATCGGGGTGCAATTCTACAAATACCGGGATACGGTGACAGTTGTAAAGGTTGTTCCGGGAGGACCTTCAGAACGGGCCGGATTAAAGGATGGTGACCGTATTGTGAAAGTGGGTGATTCTGTTGTGGCCGGAAGGAATATGAATACAGATGATATCATGAAAATGATGCGCGGGGAAATTGATACTGAAGTTGAGCTGACCATTGTCCGTAGAGGGACTCCTAAATCTTTTGTGAAAAAAGTGGTTCGGGGAAGTATTCCGATTAAGAGTGTGGATGTAGCTTATATGGTTAATGATACAACGGGTTTGATAAAAGTGAAAACTTTTGGTATGAATACCTATGATGAGTTTATGCAGGCTTTGGAAAAGTTATCTGCTCAGGGAATGCGTAGGGTTATTGTGGATTTGCGGGATAATGAAGGGGGAATCTTACCTATAGCTATCCGGATGATCAATGAATTTTTACCGGAAGGGAAATTGATCCTATATACTCAGGGAAAAGCTTCACCACGTATGGATTATAATTCCAATGGAAAAGGAAAATACCAGCAATTGCCTTTGGAAGTTTTGATTAATGAGTTTAGTGCTTCTGCAAGTGAAATTTTTGCTGGAGCTATACAGGATAATGACCGTGGAATGATCATTGGACGCCGTTCTTTTGGAAAAGGATTAGTTCAGGAGCAAAGGGTGTTACCTGATGGTTCAGCATTGCGGCTTACCATTGCCCGGTATTATATTCCTTCCGGACGTTCAATTCAGAAACCCTATGATCAGGGAAAAGAAAAGTATTACAGTGATATTTATGAACGTTTATTACATGGAGAGTTCGGTCAGAAGGACAGTATTCATTTTGATGAAAATCTAAAATTTAAAACTGTAGGGGGACGTACTGTGTATGGCGGAGGGGGAGTAATGCCTGATATTTTTGTTCCTGCGGATACTTTGGGATATTCTGAGTATTGGAATGAAGTCAGTAGAAAACGGCAGTTGCTTTATGAATATACTTTTGATTTTATGGACCAGCACCGGGCTGAGATGGTAAATATAAAAGATTATAAACAATTGCTGAAGTATTTAAGTCGCTTCGATTTAGTGGATGAAATGGCTGATTATGCGGCAAAATATGGAGTGAAACGTGACACCAAAGGAATCCGGACTTCATATGCTATTTTGGACAATACGATCAAAGCATTTATTGGTCGGCATGTGCTGGATGATGATGGTTTTTTCCCGATTTATTACCGGGATGATGTTACGATCAAAGAGGCTGTACAGAATTGATTTAATAAAAAAAATTGGGGTTTTAGAGGTATAATTTTGAAAGTCTGATTTTAGTGTAATGAATGATAAAGCGCCGGGAATGTATTATTTTCCGGCGTTTTTGTTCCTGAAAAATGAAACGGGGTAGATTGAAATATCTTTTGTTTTGAAAAGAGTCGCAAGAGTTTTATGGAGCATGTAGTGACTGGTGATTCTGTAGAGAATTTTACGGGTATAGATTTTTTCCCAATTGCCTGCTTCTCTGGAAAATCAGCTTGAGAGCAAAGTAGATGGTAGAAAATGGTAGATCACTACTTGGTTTAGAATTATTTTAGCAGTTGGTCTATAACCTCACACATTTTTTTGAATTCTTCAGGGTCGTAGAGACGTGTCATAAAAACAATTTTTCCTTTCTTGTCTATAATTATATTTCGGGTGACCCCTGCTCCTTTAGCTGCATAGGAGTAAAAAGCTTTACCTTCCGGGTCAAGAGTAAGCGGATAAGTAATACTTATGTCTTTGGCGAATTGTTGGGTTTTCTCGGGAGTTTCCATTAAGTCTATGCCTATCAAAGCAAATTTAGGATTGTTTTTGTGTTTTTGCCAGATATCTTTTTCAATAAAAGGCATTTCTTTCCGGCACACCCCACACCAACTGGCAGTAAATTGAAGCATGACAATTTTTCCTTTGAAATCGGATAACTTTTTTTGTGTACCATCTATGTATTGAATGATAATGTCGGGGGCTTTATCACCTAATTGTACAATATATCCGCGATCATCATCCTGAGCATGGGCGTTGATACATAGGAGAAATAAAGTCATCATAAAGAAGGATCTCATCATTTTAGTATTTTTAGGTTAACGCTATTGTTGCTACAATTTGAGGATTATTACTGACAAATCTATAAATAATCCTGTACTTTTTACCTTTTATCTTTTACTTTTTAGGTTTAACTTTGACCCTTATAGATAGTAATTATGGAATATAAAAGATACGAACTTCATTTTGCCCCTTTGCAGGGATATACAGATCATATTTTCAGGAATACCTTTGAACGGTACTTTGGTGGCATTGATGTTTGGTATACGCCTTTTATTCGGGTAGAAAAGGGAGGATTCCGTAAACGGGATATACGGGATATTGCTAAGGATGTGAATACAGTGGGTTATCTGATTCCTCAGATCTTACCTGGGACACGCGAAGAATTCCGGAAATTAACCGATATGCTGTGTGAAAACGGATATAGAGTTGCCGACATAAATTTGGGATGTCCTTTTCCGCCTATTGCCGGAAAAAGAAAAGGGGCAGGTATGTTGCCTTATCCGGATTTGGTTGAGGAAATGCTGGGAACTATTGAGGAATACCCTGAAATGCGATTTTCAGTTAAAATGCGTTTAGGGTGGGAAAGTGTAGACGAATGTGTGGTTTTGTGTGATTTGTTAAATAGTCTTCGCCTTGATCATATCACGCTTCATGCCCGTACGGGCAAACAACAATATAAAGGAGACACTTGGTTGGATGCTTTTGCCTGTTTTTATGAATGTTCAAGACAACCTCTTTTTTATAATGGAGATCTTTGTTCTGTGGAGGATATAAGGAGGATTTTGGATCGTTTCCCTTTGCTGAGGGGTGTTTCTTTAGGACGTGGATTGTTGGCATCGCCTTTTATTGGTAAGGAGTTTAAAGAAAATAGAACTTTTTTGGAACAACAACGTATGTCCGTCTGTTTTTCATTTCATGAAGCTCTTTTTTCAGCTTATGCCGGGGTGCTTCAGGGAGACACCCAACTGTTGTTAAAGATGAAAAGTATGTGGGAATATTTTTTACCGGGTACTGACCGAAAATTACTTAAACGTATCAGGAAGGCCACAAAATTGAGTCAATATACTGAAGTTGTCGGAAATATATGGAAAAACGAAGTAGGGAGGTGAATGGATGAAGAAGATACTTTATATGACCATAGGAATTGTTTCTGTCATTTTGGGATTGATAGGAGTTTTTGTACCCGGGTTACCGACAACACCATTTTTATTACTGAGTTCCTGGCTATTTTATAAGAGTTCGAAGTCATTGCATGATCGTCTGCACCGTTCCCGTTTAGGAAAATATATCAGACATTATGAGGCGCGTGAAGGTGTCAGCTGGCTTTCTAAATTGATTTCTATTGTTTGTATGTGGACTATGATTAGTATATCCGCATTTTTAGTAATAGAGAGTTTACATGTACGGATCTTATTATTGGTGCTGGGATGTATTGGAACTGGAAGTGTGTTGTTTATAGTGCCTACAGCAAGGAAGTAAAGGATGAGCTGTCCAAAAATATTTTGGACAGCTTTCTCTTGTTTTTAGATCACTATGTTTACAATTTTTCTGGGAACAATGATCATTTTGCGGATTTCTTTGCCTTCAAGCCATTTTGCAGCTTCCGGGGAAGATTTTACTGCAGTTTCAATTTCGGTATTGGTGGCAGTTAACGGCATGGATAATTTGAAACGCACTTTGCCATTAAAAGATACAGGGTATTCAAAGTTATCTTCAACGAGGTATCTTTCCTCCCATTGTGGGAAGGTGGCTAGAGTTACACTTCCTGTATGTCCCAGTAAATGCCATAATTCTTCGGTTATGTGAGGGGCATAAGGTGCCAGAGCTATTACCAGGGGTTCTAGTATAGCCCTTTTATTACATTTCAGAGCTGTCAGTTCATTGGTACAGATCATAAAGGCAGGAATAGAAGTATTGAAAGAAAAATTTTCAATGTCATATTCGATCTTTTTGATGGTTTTATGGAGGACTTTTAGTTCGTCCTTGGTCGGGATTTCATCGCTGATAGCAAACTTATCCTCATTTTGGAACAGACGCCAGAATTTTCTCAAGAATTTATATACTCCGTCTATTCCTTGGGTATCCCAGGGTTTGTGGGCTTCCAGAGGTCCCAGGAACATTTCGTAAAGGCGCAGAGTATCTGCCCCGAATTGTTCAATAATATCGTCCGGATTGACTACATTAAACATCGATTTGGACATTTTTTCTATTGCCCATCCACAGACATATTTTCCATTTTCAAGGATAAATTCAGCATGGGCATAATCAGGCATCCATTTTTTGAATGCTTCGGTATCCAGAATATCGTTTTTGACTATGTTAACATCCACGTGAATTTCTGTCGTTTCGTACTGATCTTTCAATCCGGCTGATACATAGGTATTAGTGCCTATAATCCGGTATACGAAATTTGAACGGCCCTGGATCATTCCCTGATTGATCAGTTTCTTGAATGGTTCCTGCTCGCATACTACTCCCAGATCATACAGGAACATGTTCCAGAACCGGGAATAAATCAAATGGCCGGTAGCATGTTCGGCTCCTCCCAGGTAGAGATCTACATTCCGCCAATAGTCGTCGGCTTTATGACTGACCAGCTCTTGGTTATTATGAGGGTCCATATACCGAAGATAGTAAGCAGAAGAACCTGCAAATCCGGGCATGGTATTCAATTCAAGGGGATAGCCTTCTTCAGTTTTCCAGTTTTTAGCCCGTCCCAATGGTGGTTCTCCGGTTTCAGTAGGCAGGTATTTATCAATTTCAGGTAGTTCCAATGGTAACTTGGACTCATCCAGCATATAAGGTATATTGTCCTTATAATATACAGGAAAGGGTTCACCCCAATAACGTTGGCGGCTGAAAATGGCATCCCGTAAACGATAGTTGATTTTACTTTTTCCAATATTGCGTTTTTCAACTTCATTGGCGATGAAAGCAATAGCTTCTTTTACCTCCATTCCATTGATTAAGTCGCTATTGATCATTTTGCCTTCTTTTGCATCATAAGAACTTTCACTCAAATCTATAGGCTGTCCGTTATCAATGACAGGTACGATGGGCAGATTAAATTTACGTGCAAAAGCATAGTCGCGACTGTCGTGAGCAGGGACTGCCATAATAGCTCCGGTACCATAACCAGCTAATACGTACTCGCTGATCCATACAGGAATAGCTTCGTTGGTAAATGGGTTGATTGCATATGAACCAGTGAATACTCCGGTTACTGTTTTTACCTCGCTTTGGCGTTCGCGTTCAGTACGTTTGGCAACATAATCAAGATATTCAGTTACTGCTTGTTTTTGTTCTGAAGTAGTCAACTGTTTGACATATTCGCTCTCTGGTGCCAGTACCATAAAACTAACTCCATAAATGGTATCTGGCCGGGTTGTGAATATTTTTAATTGTGCTCCAGAGCCTTTGACATTAAAGATAATATCTGCACCTTGTGAACGGCCGATCCAGTTACGTTGGATGTCTTTCAAGGAATCAGACCATTCCAATTTGTCTAAGCCATCCAGTAAGCGTTGCGCATAAGCGGAGACCCGTAAAGACCATTGGCGCATATTTTTCTGTAAAACCGGAAAACCACCCCGGACAGAAAGCCCATCTTTTACTTCATCATTGGCTAATACAGTGCCTAATTGAGGACACCAATTGACCATGGTGTCAGCGAGATAAGCAATCCGGTAATTCAACAGTATATTTTGTTGCGCTTTTTCGTTCATGTTTTTCCATTCTTCTGCAGTGAAAACAGGAGTATCTGAACTGGCAGCATTGATGTTGCAATTGCCTTCTGTTACAAAGATTTCAACTAATTTATGGATGGGTTCTGCTTTCTGGGTATTTTTATTGAACCAATGATTGAACATTTGAATGAAAGCCCATTGTGTCCATTTGTAATAATGCGGGTCACAAGTACGTACTTCCCGGTCCCAATCGAAAGAGAATCCGATTTTGTCCAGTTGCTCCCGGTAACGGGCTATGTTTTTTTCTGTGGTAATGGCCGGATGTTGTCCGGTTTGAATCGCATATTGTTCTGCAGGTAGGCCATAAGCATCAAATCCCATCGGATGCAAAACATTGAAACCTTTTAAACGTTTATATCTGGAATAAATATCGGAAGCGATGTATCCTAATGGATGTCCCACATGTAAACCGGCTCCGGAAGGATAAGGGAACATATCCAAAACATAGTATTTAGGTTTCGACGGGTCAACGTCAACTTTGTAAGTTTGATTTTCTCTCCAGTAGTTTTGCCATTTCTGCTCTACTTCCTTAAAATTATATTCCATGACGGTGTTTTTTAATGTGCTAATGTGCGTATTTACAAATAAGTGTGCAAAGATAACACTTAAAGGTAAAAGGTAAAAATAAATGAGGAAAAAGCTCGGTTGGCGTAATTTTGTTTTAAAATCCTTCAGGTTTCAAATGATAAAGTACAATTACCGGGTTGTCATCTTCTGTTATTTGAGCTTTTATTTTTTGCGTACTTTCAGGGATTGGAAAAAAACGGTTACCCTGAGAGTCAAAAAATGGCTGGTCGTTCAGTATGGCATAGGCAGAGACAGCCAAAGGGGCATATGTTACATTCCAAAAGGTTTTGCAGCTTTGTATTAACAGACCTTTATGCTGTTCTTTGTTCCAAATCAGTTCGCAAGCTTTCTTCCCATTGTAAATTATAAAGAAATAATGTTCGGATTCATAAATATGTAAAATATAAAGTCCTGACTCAAACAGGACTTTCATTGCTTCCTGTTGTGTTTTCCCATCTTGCTGGCGAATTAGACGGTCTGATATCATTTTGTCCTTCATGGCGGGTATGATAAAACGAGGCGTGAGTTTAGCGTCTGAATAGGTGAAAATAGTATCGTTGTAGAAAATAGGGCAACTTAAAGTATTTTGCCAGGTGGTTACACGGAAAAAGTCCAGATCAATGAATGAATTTGGATCACTAAAGGACAGAACGTAAGGGAATTGAGCAATATCTTCCAGTTGATTGAGGTTATAATCATAAATAGAATAGAATGTTTTACTCCCGGAAATCATATTGTGCTTAAATAGGATTTTACCTGGGGCGGCATAATAAATACTGTTCACCGGAGATATGTATTGTTTTACCGGTATATGTTTTGCCAGATCAATCGACCGTATAAAATGATTGTCACGGGTATAGAAAGAAAGTTTATAGTGGTCATAGATAATTACAGTGTCGTTGTCTGGACTGACACAATAGGATTTTAATGTGATGTATTCCTGCGGTCCACGGCCTAATGTACCGATAGTATTCAAAAATTTTCCTTTTAAATTGAATACATATAAAGAATCATTGGTATTGTTAACTAAAAAGATATATTGGTCAGTGATTTGCAGGTTTTTTACTTGTCCGATCAAGATACTGTTGTCCAGTGGGATATAAGAACAGCTATCAATGAGTTGGAGGGGATCGATGAAAGATAATTCTTTCAAATCTTTTGAGTGAATGTAAACAATATCTTGTGGCAATGTGCTGGAAGTCTGTTTACTGGGCTGGCAGCTAAAACATAAGAAAAGTAATAAGCAAACGATGAATAGACGCATGTTGAATTGTTTGGGGGTTGCAGGATAAAAGTAAGGTTAATTAGTTTTACGAAAGTATAGAAAAAATAATTACATTCGTGACGTTTAGTATAAAAACTATTTTCTGACACTATGGCTACGAGTGTGGTGCTTGTAATTCTGTTATCCTATTTTGGGTTATTGATACTGGTAAGTTATTTTACTTCCCGGAGAGCTGATAATGAGACTTTTTTTATGGCTAACCGGACTTCGCCCTGGTATTTGGTCGCTTTTGGAATGATTGGGGCGTCTCTTTCAGGAGTTACTTTTGTTTCCATCCCCGGTGAAGTTGGAAATAGTGGGTGGACTTACTTGCCTGTGGTAATGGGAAATTGTGTTGGTTATGTTGTTATTGCTGTTATTTTATTGCCGTTGTTTTATAAGTTGAATCTGATTTCTATTTATTCTTGGTTAGGAACGCGTTTTGGGGAGGATGCTCGTTTGACGGGTTCTTTTTTCTTTATTATTTCACAATTACTGGGGGCTTCATTTCGTCTTTTTCTGGTTGTCGGAGTATTGCAATTAGCTGTTTTTGATGCAATGGGAATCCCTTTTGCGTTAACTGTTTTTATTACAATTGCTTTGGTTTGGGTTTATACTTTCAGGGGGGGAATCAAGACCATTGTATGGACGGATGCTTTGCAGACTATTTTTATGCTGATTTCGGTAATGTTGACGATTGTTGTTATCTGTCGGTCTTTGGATTTTAATTTTGCAGGGATGATAGAGACAGTGCGGACAAGCCGGTTATCAAGAATAGTTGAATTTGATTGGCGTTCTGGTCATAATTCTGTCAAACAGTTTTTAGCTGGTATAGCAATTACAGTTTCTTTAAACGGGCTGGATCAGAATATGATGCAGAAGAATTTGACGTGTAGGACATTGAAGGCCTGTCAGACGAATATGTTTTCTTTTGCTGGATTATTTTTGTTGGCCAATGTATTATTTTTGATTTTAGGTGCTTTATTATATATTTTTGCCTCCGCAAAAGGGATCACTTTGCCTCAAAAAGGAGATGAAATATATGCTTTTCTGGCTTTACGTCATTTTGGAGTTATTACAGGCTTGTTTTTTCTGTTGGGAATTACGGCTGCGGCCTATTCTTCTGTTGACTCTTCCCTGACAGCATTGACCACTTCTTTTTCGATAGATTTTTTGAAGATCAACCCGAAAGATCCTGGTCAGAAAAGAAAGAGAATATTTGTACATTTAACATTTTCTATGCTGATGTGTTTGGTGATTATTTTGTTCCGCGAATTAAATGATAGTAGTGTGGTGAATACATTGTTGAAGGCTGTCGGATATACTTATGGGCCAATTTTAGCCTTGTTTACGTTTGGGTTAGTCACAAAATATGAGATTAAATCCCGTTATTTACCCTTAGTTTGTTTGCTTTCTCCTGTATTTTCATATATTATTAATTGTTATTCGGAACAATGGTTGTGCGGATATCGTTTTGGTTTTGAGATACTTTTACTAAATGCTTTGATCTGTTTTATTGGGCTTTTTTGGTGCCGAAAAAAAAGTGGAGAGATTTGTTAAAATTGTTTTATAATATTACCTTTAACGCCATAAAAGCGTATTAGGGATAAGAATTAATTGTTGCGATATGAAAATAATCCTTGTTTTATTGGCCTTATCATTTATAGGCATATTTTCTTCTTGTAAGGAAAAGAAAAGGAATGTGGAATTGACCGAACAACAGGTTGAAGTCGTTGAAGTTGCGAAACCTGAACCGGTAGTTCCCCCTAAAGAGGAATTGAAACCCGTTATGAAAGAGGTCAATTATTATTTAGTTGCTGGCTGTTTTAAAGTCAGGACAAATGCTGAACGTCTGAATGCGAAGTTGTTGAATGAAGGTTATGATTCTAAGATCATTCCTTTTTATAACATGAGCATGGTGACTTATAATGGTTATACTACCCGTCAGGAAGCTCAGATTGCTTTAAACCAGATTGTCCGGGAGGCCGGGAAAGAACTGACTTGGGTATATCCGGTCAGATAATCCGGTTTTTCGTAAAGAGGGGGGAATGGAAAGTCTTCCGGTTCCGTACTGAACTTGGAGCTGAAAGATTTATAGATCCTGCAGGATGGTTATAATTCAATGTCGGTTATTGTCCTGAGGGCATAGCCGATAAGAAAGCTTATTGTTGCAATACCGATACTAATGGAGGCCATTTCAGTGAAACGGTGTTTGAAACTTTCGCTTTTTACAATAGAGTAATAGTAGTTAAAAACAGCGATTACAACCAATGTTCCAAGAAGGCATATTCCTAATCCCCAATACGCGTTTGTCAGGGGTACGAAGGGGAGAATGAGTACCGCTCCCATATAAATAGCAGCTTTTAAGGCATTCTTATGGGGAGTATTGCCGGTTCGGGTGGACAAATATTTGGAAGCAGCCATGGATAATGCAGCTGCTATGCCTGTGATGGCTCCGGTTAGAGCAACTAATTTGGCATGTTGCAAGGCGAAAGTATGCCAGCCAATGCTCCTGTAAATTCTACTAATGCATTGTTTAACCCTAATACGACAGATCCCATATAATTCAAACCTTCTTCGTCTATCAGGCTGATCAATTTTGTTTCATGAGTTTCTTCTTCCTGGGCCATTTTTTGTAGATCTGCGAAATCTTGATGTTTATAGTAGACGTTTTGGGCTATTTCTTCCCCTTTTTCCATGAGTTTAATACTGAAGGTTAAGTCAAATAAGCGGGCTATCAGAACATAAACCCTGACTTTATTCATTTTAGGTGCTGGAAGTTGGCCGGTATATTTACGTAAGATTTGGTAGTGTTCTGATTCTTCATTGGATAATTCGGTTAAAATCTGACGGTTGCTTTCATTTTTTTCCAAAGCAGCTAGTCGTTTGTAAATATGATGTTCGGTTATTTCGTTTATTTGAAAACGGAGAAATAAAATTTTATCTTCTGGACTTATTATTGTAGGTTATTATGGGATTATTCCACAAAATTACAAAAAGAAAGCGAAGCCATAGCTCCGCTTTCTGATATAATATTTTATGTAAAATAAATCACATAATGAAGTGATCACTGATAGATCTGTGTTCTACGACATTGCGTATTGTTTCAGCAAACATATCTGCAACTGAGATCACTTTAATCTTAGAACTTTCCTGTCTTTGAGGAATGGAGTCTGTAAATACAATTTCGTCTAAGGCAGATTTTTCAATGTTTTCATATGCTTTACCTGAAAGTACAGCATGTGTAGCGACAGCACGTACGCTTTGGGCTCCTTTATCTTTCAGGATACCTGCGGCTTTACAGATAGTTCCTGCAGTATCGATCATATCATCTACGATGACAATATTCTTACCCTGGACATCGCCAATCACTTTCATGTCTGCAACTTCATTGGGTCTTTCACGTGTTTTATGGCAAATGATTAAGCCGGTATCAAAAAATTTTGCCCATGAGTTCGCCCGTTTGGATCCACCAATGTCAGGGGAAGCAATTGCTAGATTTTCTAATTTCAGGGAACGAATATAAGGAGCTAATACAGTTGAGCCATACAGATGATCTACTGGGATATCAAAGAATCCTTGAATTTGGTCAGCATGCAGGTCCATCGTCATGATCCGGTCTACTCCGGCTGCATATAACAGATTAGCTACTAATTTTGCCCCGATAGCTACACGCGGACGATCTTTACGATCCTGGCGTGCAAAACCGAAATAAGGAATTACCGCAATGACTTTATAAGCTGATGCCCGTTTGGCAGCATCTATCATCATTAATAACTCCATTAGATTGTCACTGGGCGGGAAAGTCGACTGTACAATAAAAACATGATCTCCACGCACTGTTTCATCGTAAGCCGTTGCGAATTCTCCGTCGCTGAAATGTAATAAAGTCTTTTGACCGAGTTCTAAACCGATAGATTTAGCTATTTTTTCAGCAATGTATTTGCTGTTTTCCCCGGAAAAAATTTTAACTTCGGAAAGGTCTGACATAATTTAGCCGTTTCAAATATTTATGTATAAAGACGCTATAAAATTCGAATACTGTAAACCACTATCCCGGCTTTTATTCAAAGCCCGCAGATGATTCGGCAAAGGTAAGTAATAAATTGAATATTGAAAATTATTTTATTCTCTTGTTTGTTCTTAGAGGTTATAAGTTTTTATTTTATACTTTTTCCTTTATCTTTATAGCGTTTTAAAAGAATTTGTAATTAAAAATTTTCAATTCCTAACTATGAAAACGATAAACCAATACATTGATGAAAATCAGGAACGTTTTTTGAATGAGTTGTTTGAGTTAATTCGTATTCCTTCAATTTCATCTGAAGCAGAACACAAGCCTGATATGTATAAATGTGCAGAAAAGTGGAAATCTTTATTATTGGCAGCAGGCGCTGACCGGGCAGAAGTATATGAGACTGAAGGTAATCCGGTTACTTATGGAGAAAAAATCATTGATCCTGTTCTGCCAACTGTGTTGGTTTATGGGCATATGGATGTAATGCCTGTAGATCCCATTGAATTGTGGCATACAAAACCTTTTGAACCTGTGATTAAAGAAGGAAAGATCTGGGCCCGTGGGGCTGATGATGATAAAGGACAATCATTTATGCATGCAAAGGCTTTTGAATACATGGTGAAAACCGGAAATTTGAAATGTAATGTAAAATTTATGATTGAAGGGGAAGAAGAAATAGGTTCTCCGAGTTTACCTAAATTTTGCCGGGAACATAAAGAGATGTTGAAATCAGATGTGATATTGGTGTCGGATACCAGTATGATTGCCCGGGATGTACCTTCCATTACGAGTGGTTTGCGAGGTCTGGCATATTGGGAAATTGAGATGACTGGTCCGAATGCTGATCTGCATTCCGGAATTTTTGGGGGAGCAGTTGCGAATCCTGCTAATGTACTTTGTAAAATGATAGGTGATATGATTGATGATAAAGGTCATATTACTATTCCTGGTTTCTATGATGATGTGTTAGAGGTGAGTGAGGAAGAAAGGGCTAAAATGGCTAAAGCTCCTTTTGATCTGGAAGCGTATAAAAAATCTTTGGGTTTGAAGGAAGTTTGTGGCGAAGATGGATATACAACCAATGAACGGACTGGCATTCGTCCGACATTTGATGTATGTGGGATTTGGGCCGGTTATACTGGTGTTGGGGCAAAAACGGTGTTACCCTCAGTTGCTCATGCAAAAGTGAGTAGCCGTTTGGTTCCTAACCAGAAGCATGAAAAGATTGCGAAACTTTTCCAGGAATATTTTGAGTCAATCACACCGGACTATGTTACTGTAAAAGTTACTTATTTGCATGGAGGTCCTTCTTATGTGTGCCCGATAGATTTGCCTGCTTATAAAGCAGCAGAGAAGGCTTTTGAGGAAGTGTATGGAAAACAGCCAATCCCGGTTCGTTCAGGAGGTAGTATTCCGATTATTGCTACTTTTGAAGAAGTTTTGGGTGTAAAGTCTATTTTGATGGGTTTTGGTTTAGGAACTGACGCTATCCATTCTCCGAATGAAAACTATCCCTTAGAACAATTCTTTAATGGAATCCGGACAATTCCGTTGTTTTACAAATATTTTACTGAATAAGACAAATGAAAGATTGTCTATGGATTAGATTTCATTTACCTGTGAAATCTAATCCATAGACTGTAATTTACAAAGTTGTATATACAAAAAAACGGGTTCCTTTTCCGTTAGCCGGAATGTTAATTTCTTGTTTGTCGGGGTTAACCTTAGGACCAGTAAATTGTAACTGGACATTATTATCTGCTGATTCTAACGGCACCCGCACATAAGAAATAGAATAAGGTAAAGTTTGCCAATTACGGGTATCTGCTTTTTCTGTAAAGGCATTTGCTAATCCGACAGCGAAACCTAACCAGTCGTTTTGTTTGGAAGCGGCTTGTTTAATACCTTGTTTAACTGCAACACGCAGAAGTGAAGTGGAGAGTTCCCTGACCATTCGGTCGTGCAGGGTTTTGAAAGCTATCTGGTTGATGTCTTCGGCTTCCTCTAAAGTGTATGATTTTCCGTTGTAAATGAGGGAGCCGTTTGTATAAACTAATGGTCTTTCCTGGTATTTTGGGAAAACGGCACGTACTACGTTGACATTTGCGAGTGAATTCTTGTCACTGTCACTATATCCATTCCCCCAGAAAAATGGGAATGTCAGTCCTAATTCTTCATTATGAAAGGTGATCAATCCGTTGCCCTTATCTATTTTAAATGTTATGCCCCATTCTGCTTTTACAGGTCCGAATCCATTTAGCCAGAATAAAATAAGTTGCCCGTTAGGACTTGGAGATAAAGGAGTATAGGTTAGTCCTAATTCCCTTTCATATTGCATGAGTTCATTATGGAAACCACATAGATAAGCTGTACGGAGGAGATCTTTTTTTAATTGTTCCGGAGCCCCGAGACCAAAATTTTTTTGATAGTCACTTTGGTAGGTATCATAAGCATTCCTATAAGCAATAAAAGCATTGTTGAAATCTCCTGCTGCATCATAGATCAATCCCATTAATAGTTGTGCGAAGGCATCTTGCTGATAACGGTTTTTATGGTCTGGGTACTTGTCATTTAACTGTTGTAACCGGATATTGATTTTCCGGGTTTCGACCAATGCATCTTCCATATGATTCATTTGAAGGTAATTCAAAGCTTTATAGAAATTAATCATGATTACTTCGAAGTCTTCGGGTTTATATGGACGGATTTCAGGATTTACAACTAGTACCGCAGCTTCAGTTAGTACGTTGCGGCGTTGTTCTTCGGTCAACTGTTCTGCAGTTTCAAAAGCAGCATTACTTTTTTCATGTTCTCCTAACATGAAATAGACATAGCCTTGATTGAGGTAATATAAAATTTTATTTTTATCCCTGCTTTGCTTTTTATCCTTTTGCAATAATTTTTCAGCTTGTTCAAATTCTCCTTGACTGACGGCTTGTTGAAAAGCTGCAGGACGCTGATACCAAGTGGCACAACCACAGCACATTTGTATCAATAGGAGATATATGAACAGCCGGAAAATCATGATATGAGATTGAGGAAAATTTTAGAAAGCTCTGTCACTGACTTGCTTCTTGATTTTTTTATCGCCCATCCAAACAACTTCATTGGTTTCAAGATTTGTCAGTTCCAAATCAATTTGATAGTAAACTACTTTATCTTTTTTATAAGTGTCGACAATACTGTTAATAGTTCCTTGTAACATAAAGTCAGCTCCTAATTCCAAGCCCCATTTTTTAGCTGTTTCAGGAGAAGTATAGCCTTGATTTTGTTCGTCACGTTCTGTACGGAGTTCCTGGCGTTTTTCTCCTGCCTGTACCAAACGGACACTTCCGTTTTTTATAATTGCTTTCTCAATATCTTTGATAAATGTTTCTGCATTAATGTGTTCATGGCTTTTATTTGTTACAGTTCCAACAACAACAATAGGACGTTTGTTGTTGTGCTGGCTTTCATATACAGGTAACCAGCGTGCACTCAATAAATCATTAATCATTTCTGCGGAAACTAATTGAGAATCCGTATCGTTCCAACGGCCACTTAAATCGATGACTTCATTTGTGTTAACACGGGATACTTTCCTGGTGGCACAACTGTCAAAAATCATTATTGATACAAAAGCTACCATGACGATAAAAATCTTTCTCATAACTTCTTTCTTTTAAGGTTAAAACTTTATCAGTTTAAATTTTGTTATCTGTTACAATTCCTGTGCCAATTATTTAGGTATATTTGGGGTAATTCTGCCCACCATGATACCGCTCTGTGATTTTATGCTTTCCAGGTAATCTTGTAAAGGTTGTTCGCTGAGCATAACTCTTTTTCCTGTACTGGAAGCATGTAGTAAATAGGTTTTTCCCTGTTGTTTGTAAGCGAATCCCAGATGAGATACATCTAGTCCTTTAATATTCGTTGTAATTAAAATCACATCTCCTGCTTTGATCTTATTGCATGCTGCATTGACCTTATTCTTTGGAATATAATAATACGTTCGTTTATTAATCTCTGTTTCAATTGTCTCGATTTTTTTCAATAATTCTAAGTCTGCTTTTAGTGGAGGATAGCGATCATAATTTTTAGACATAAAACATACTTCAGGATGGAAACAAATTCCTCCTGCAAATTGTGTAATGTCTTTCAGAAGATGTTGTTTTTCCATTTCAAATAGCCAGTCTGAGGAATAATGCAGACGAGAGGTATAATCTTTTATTTCACTATTCCGGTAACGCAAGCTGATGATATTATTCACAAAAGTTCCAATCGAATTATCGCCGTATTCTGGTAATAAAGAAAGAGCTAGTACATTTTCAACAAATGTAACGCAATCAAGTTCATGTAGATTGATTACCGGAAGTTCTTTTTGAGTTACATTTAGAGTATTACTTTTATAAGGAGTATCCAGAAAAAAACAGGCGATTATGGGGATACGTTCGTTTATGTTTTTCCGGGATAATTGATGTTTGGTGGCATATTGCCAGAATGTATGTAGAATATCCCGGTCGGCTTTACTGATGTGACTGGTCTGACAAGTGTAATTCCCTGATGACAGTAATATTTGTAAATATATTAAGATACGAATCATATTGTATGATATAAAGTTCTCTGCTTTATTTGCAAAGCTATAATATTCTGATGAATCTGGGGTATTCCGGTCCGGTATTTTTGCCTGCTTATTTTTGATGGATCTGATCAACAGAAAAAGAGGATAAAATGGAGCTACAGAACGGTCATCTCTTTCCTTGGAATTATATTCCTACACAACATACATACACATATATACTTATGATGACCGGTCCTGTTTTTTGACGTTTCAGGAAAAGTAACTATGAATTGAGAATCTGGTTTTAATATTTTCAGAATAATTTTTAAGTTTGTCATTCTTTAAGAGAGACAGACTTAAATTTTATATCTATGAAAAAATTAATTTATGTATTTTGTATATTGATATCAGTTAGTTCCTGTGTATCGAAGAATAAATTTACTATTGCTGAGAATGGACGGTTGGCAGCTTTAAGCCGGGAACGTGCACTTCATAAAAATTTAACTCAACAAAAAGAAGAAAATACAGGTTTAAAGAAAAAGATTGAAGCTTTGGAAGGTGATACTGCCCGGCTGGGGGAAGCTGTGCGGGACTATCGTCGTTCGTTGTATTCCAATATGTCAGAACAGGAAAAATTGAATATGCTGTTGAAAGAGAAAATGCAGAAATTAACTGAACGTGAGGCCACCATTAATCAATTACAGGCTGAAATTAGTGCACAAAATGAGAGGGTTGCAATTTTACTGAATAGTGTGAAAGATGCCTTGCTGGGGTTCAGTAGTGATGAATTGACTGTAACCCAGAAGGATGGAAAAGTTTATGTGGCGATGTCGGATAAACTTTTGTTTGAATCCGGTAGTGCTCAGGTCAACAAGCAGGGAAAAGAGGCATTGGGAAAATTGGCTGAAGTATTGAAAAAACAAAATGATATAGATGTTTTTATTGAAGGACATACGGACAATAAGCCGATTAAAACAGTACAGTTTAAAGATAATTGGGATTTGAGTGTGATACGTGCCACTTCAGTGGTACGCATCTTGACAAAGGATTATGGAGTGAATCCATTACAAATTGTGCCTTCAGGGAGAGGGGAATATATGCCGGTAGATAGTAACGAAACGGCAGAGAGTCGGGCCCATAACCGTCGTACCGAAATTATCATGGCACCGCGTTTGGATAAATTGATGGAAATATTGAAATAAGAATAATAAAAAAGCTATGAGGTAAATCATAGCTTTTTTCCTGTTGTTCCTGTTTATATAGCTGCTGCAAATTGTTCCAGGAAACGGATGTCGTTTTCAAAGAACAGACGTAAATCCTTAATACCGTATTTGAGCATAGTAATACGTTCAATTCCCATGCCTAAAGCAAAACCAGTATATTTTTCTTTATCAATGCCGTTTAATTCGAGAACATTAGGATCTACCATTCCACAACCCAGTATTTCCAGCCACCCTGTGCCTTTACAAACATTACATCCCTCTCCATGACAAAGGCTGCATGAAACGTCCATTTCAGCAGAAGGTTCGGTAAATGGAAAATAAGATGGACGTAAACGGATTTGAGTATCCGGACCAAACAATTCTTTTGCAAAATAAGTCAATGTTTGTTTCAAATCGGCAAAAGAAACGTTTTGATCGATATATAACGCTTCAATTTGGTGGAATATACAGTGTGCACGGGCAGAAATAGCTTCGTTACGGAATACCCGGCCAGGAGTAACCAAACGGATCGGGAGTTGATGAGTTTCCATATCCCGGACTTGCACTGAAGATGTATGCGTATGCAATACAATGTCCGGGTTTTTCTCAATAAAGAAAGTATCTTGCATATCCCGGGCCGGATGTTCTTCCGGAAAATTTAAAGCTGAGAAATTATGCCAGTCATCTTCAATTTCCGGACCTTCTGAAATAGTAAAACCTAGTTTATTGAAAATAGTCAGGATTTCGTTTTTTACGATCGATAAAGGATGACGTGTTCCGTTCATCACGGGATCACCCGGTAAAGTCAGGTCAAGACCTGTTTCTCCATTATCTGCACCACAAAGTTTTTCTTTTAGGTCGTTTACCTTGGCTAAGGCTGTTGTTTTCAGATCGTTTAAAATTTTACCGATCTCTTTTTTTTGTTCAACCGGAACATTTTTGAAGTCATCAAATAAGGTTGCAATAGTACCTTTTTTGCTGAGGTGCTTGATCCTGAATTGTTCAACTTGTTCCGGAGTTGTAGCTGAAAAGCTTTCGATTTCTGATATTAATTGCTTAATCTTGTCTAACATTGTCGATACTTTTGATTATCAAGGTTACAAAACTAGTTTAATTAATTGAGAATTGAAAGGACTGCTTCTGCAAAACAAAAGAAATTTTCTGAATCATTTTTTCAATGTTTAATTTTAAAAATGCGTTTGGTTACCGGGTAACATAGGCATCCGGCAATACCTCCGGCTATGTCAGCTGCTAAATCCCATATATCTCCTCCACGATTGAAAAAATAATGTTGAAGGATTTCAATTAGCCCACCATATACAAAGGTTATTAAAACAGCTATGGTATAAATTCGCTTTGCAGGTATAGCCGTATGGAGTTCCAATGGTAGATTAATCAGTAAAGTTAAGATGAAAAACATCCCGAAATGTACAACTTTATCCAAATGAGGGATGTTGAGATGTGGATCAGGAATATCTTCATCAGGCATCGCACATAGAATAAAGATGATTGAGATCCAAATGACATTCGCTGGTATCAATATCCGTTTATCTGTATACTTCATGGGTACAGAGAGATTAATTGTTTAAGATTCTGACTTTTATTCTAACATCTGTCAAAGGACGGTCATTTTTATCTGTTGGTAAAGCTGCAATTTTGTCAATAACGTCAAATCCTTCAATTACTTCTCCGAAAACAGTATATTCTTTATCCAGATGATGTATCCCTCCGTTATTGATGTAAGCTTCACGTTTTTCATCTGGTAAGTACAATTTATCCGTATTTGCATTCCATTCGAAAGCAATATCCTGTTTGATTTTGTTGGCAATTTCCCGGAATTCTTTTACTTTTTTTTGTTTACGTAAAGTGTCGAGGATTGCTTTTTTTTCCGGAGTATAATACTTGCGCTGAATCGCTTTTCGGATGGGAACATTAATTTGTTTTTCCAATATATCCAGTTCTTTAGGGTCATATTTACGGCCTTGAACGATGTAGAACTGAGATATATCCGATTCTTTGAAAAAATTTACCCGGTCTGGCTGGCGGGGGGCTGCCAGAGCTCCTTTTTTATGAAAATGTTCGGGTTTGATTTCAGCATCTATGACAAGGGGTTTTCCATAGCCGATGGCTTGACCTTTGATGGCTTTCCGGCTGTCTGAAGAACCTCCCTGGATTACGAAGTTTTTGATCACACGATAGAATAAGGTTCCATCATAGTGCCCGGCTTTGGCCAGACGGATAAAATTATCCCGATGAGTAGGAGTGTCATTATACAATTTGACAGTCATATTCCCAAGATTTGTTTCTATAACTGCTTTTACTTCTTTTTCCTGTGTAAATCCATTGAGGATCCAACAGCAACTACAAATGAAAATAATTAGTTTCTTCATGTATTTGTCTTTTATGCTAAGTATCCATATTCTCATTTTTGACAAGCTTTTTAACCAGGTATCTGACTGGGAAATAAGATGCTGTATATCCAATTAAGAGAACCGTAAATATAATAATTAAAATATCATTGAATACCAGTTTTACTGGATAGGCATCTATGATGTAACTTCCATCCCCCAAAGTGATGATCCCAAATTTTTCTTGTAA
>URJC01000010.1 GCA_900548135.1 uncultured Odoribacter sp.
GGCATCGTTCCATTCTGATCCCGGACGATCCCCCGTAACATCTGTTGTGCAAAGGCCCCAAATGGCTCCAACAACAGGCATAACAAGAAGATTTTTGCTATAAATTTCATATTTTCATATTTTTATAAATCATTTAACTGAGATCGGCTGTGTCAGACGGTAAATTATACCATCTGTCAGAAATTCAGGAACCTCCCCATTGGTCTCAACCCGCTGCGTTCCTGTCTTATTTACTAATTCCAACCGTTTATTGTCTACAAAATTGATCGTAAGCGGTTCATAAACCTTTTTTGCAGCAGTAGACAGTTCAACATCCTCGGCCAATGTATAAAATACTCCAGGTGTTCCAAGCTCAGGCAACACATAATCCGTAAGTTTATTTGAATTGGTAGATACAAAGAAATACTTCAGATAATTAGCCAATTCATCCGGATCTGCAGGCAGATTGTCCAGTGTTTCTTCCTCCGGCACAAAAACCATGACCCGGTCATTCGTAATAAATGGAATAGTAATTTTCTCCCCATCGATCTTCACTAAATTTGCAGCTTGCAATGCCTTATAAAATTTGGTATAACGTGGTTCACCGGTCAAAACTTCTGCAACTGACTGTTCACTGTTAACCAAACGGTCAGCTATTTCATAAACCAAACCATTCTTTGTTTCAATCACATCTTCAGAAAGGATGGGAATACCAACTCCATTTCCCCCGTAAACACTATCATTTTCAACATAAATATAAGTAAACGTATTTTGTGTGGCATAATATTTACGTTCTTGGAAATCACGGATAGCTCCCGAAATAATAGCATTATTCACCTCTGTTTGCACAAATGCCGAGCCTCGTTTATAATCTGTCAATTTGCCATCCTCACGGATTTGTAAATACTCATCCCCGAAAAGATCTACATTCCCCTGGTTAATCTGATAGCCGTATTTCTGATTCAAAGTATCATCGCTTACTAAGAATACTGTATAGTGATCCGAGATTGTATCCACCAAAATATTATATTCATTAGCCAAATCATACATATAAGCCGTAATAGAATATTTTGAATCCTGAAACAAAGGTTTAGTCACCCCTTCAAAAATACGGGGAGACAATACTTTATTAATACCATATAATAAACCATTGGCACAAAACTCACGATAAATAATATTTTCATCCCGTGACATAGGCCATTCCTCCCCGAACTGTCCAATTACTCCCTGTTTTTCTATCTGATCAGGCAAACTAATTGTACGGTGATCAACAGCATGAGCAATCAGCAAATAATACAAAGTCAGTAACGGAAGATCCTTGTAATCCGAATAACCATAAAAATACTCGTTGAAGTAACGGGTAAAAGCCTCATTATTAAAAGCAAAACAATTATAACAATCCCTTAAATAGCGCACATAACTTGCACGGGCAGCATCTTCTTCTCCGTGGTAGCTCCATTCACTGGCTAATTCAGGTAAATCATTTGCAGTTTTAGGAGCCGCATTATGGTAAAATAAATAATATTTTTCCCCCGGTGCTGCATAATCCGTTGAAATGGTTTTGTCGTACACAAAGTTTTGGAATCGATCAAATAATTCCAGAAATATCGAAAACTGTCCTTCCTTTTCGTTTTTTAAAGCGTCATACAACGTCTGACGCGGCGTCACCACTTTATCAAGTACATATACATAACCATTATCAGTTGGTAAACCGGCTTCTTTTACTGCAGCATTAGCCACATATAACTGATCATTTGTTCCCATCCAGTTTACATCCGGGAAGAAATATTTATAAGTTTTCTCCGGATCGGAACATTCCTGAGTTTGAAATAAACGGGAAGAAATTACCGGTAAGTATTTTTCACGCTGATAAACCTTTACATCAGTTTGCAAAGATTTATTAAACATTTCTACAGGCTGGGCTTTGGCATATGTTTTATATTTATAAGCTTCCCCCTGTTTGGTATCTTCCATACCCATAGTATGTTTCTGCTGAAAATTCAGCAACATATCTTTACTGAAGGACTGGGCTACCAAATGATACCCCACCAGTAACTTTAACTCCTCAGGATTCACTTCTTCCAGGGAAGAATAATTATTTTCCTTCATCCAGGCGCTAAAAGCATCGTCATCCGGAGCAAATACGGTGCATAATCCTTTCCCATTCACCAGATCTTTATATCCGGATAAGTCTATAGCCTGCAGGAAATAAGTAAAATTACCCCTGTCCTGCATAAACTTATAGGCGTTTCCCCTGAGCCAGTCAGGCGCTTTATCATAGTCTGCCTTTTCATTCGTACACCCGAAAAAAGTCAGCAGAACTAATAGAACTCCTAAAATTTTTACAACTCGCATAACTATTAATGAATTTGTTTACTTATAATTTTTGTATATTACTTCACCAAAAAAACGGACGTTTTTTTAGTGATCAAAAAACCATTTTTCATTTTCTTCCATTTGTATTCATTTTTCATTTTTTCGACGCAATATTTATATATCTTTTTTAACACACAGCGGACAAAAAGATTACTTAACAATACACAGACACTTTTATCCCGCTATCGATTGCACAAAAGTATAGATTAAATTTCTTAAATATCACATGATTTCAAGCTAAATTGGGGGATAGAAACAATTTTAAAACAATTAGAGACAATTTTTTAATTACATTTTTTAAGGTTTAAAGGTTGATTTAAGAAAAAATTAAGACCATTTTGTGTATTTAAAGACTCGTTTTTTTAGGGATGAGATGATTTATTAACAGACTTAATTGTTAATAAGTATTTAAATATCTTTTCTCACGAAAGTCATTTTTCATAATATCTGCCATCCTGAATTTTTTGTTAAAACTCCTCTAGAATAAACGTCCGTTTTTTTCGGATAAAAAACGGCTGATTTTGAAACTTTAAAAAAAAGTAAAAACGAAAAAAATAAAGCGTCTGGAAAATGGTCTTAATTTTCCAAACTAATTAATTAAAAACCTAATAATCAACAATTAAAGAAAGATATTCAGAAAAGATAAGAATAAAAAGAGGAACCGGAATAATAAAAAATGCAATGTTGAAATTCTATGATTATTCTGACCTTAAAAAACGGACATTAAACTATTTATAAATCTCAATAAATCAATATATAATATAGTATGAAAAAAATCACGAATAGTAAATTTTTGATGTTGTTACTCTTTATTCTTCCTTTTTGGGGGTGTGAAGACGAGATGGATAAGTACTATGAACGGCCGGACTGGTTAAAAGGTAGTGCTTATGCAGTATTACAAAAACAATCGGATTACTCCTTATTTGTATCCGCACTGGAAAAATCAAAGTTTTTCAATTTAGTGAAAGGACAAGGTCTGTGTTCGGTTTTTGCACCAGACAATGATGCCATGAATGCATACCTGAAAAGTAATAATTATCAGAATATAGATGCCATCCCGGAAAAAGAATTGAATTTAATGGTGGGGAATCATATCGTGCAGTATTCCTACCGTCCCTCCGATTATATGAATTTCCGCCCGGAAGGAGATATTGAAGCAGGTGAAGATAATAAAGGGGTCTATTACAAACACAAAACTTACGGGCAAGAAGAAACCCATGTCATCCAGGATCCCCTGACAGGTAAAAGGGTAACCATATATGAAAGAGAAAAATATATTCCTGTCTTGAACACGAATTTATTTAAGACACAAGGAGTAAAAGACTATAGTTATAACTATTCTTATTTTTTTCCTGGAAAGAAATGGGAAGGAGACGACAATTTTTATGCAGCTAATGCTGCGATAAAAACAGATGGTAACGGTCTTCCGACCGATAATGGATACGTCTATCTGGTTAATGAAGTTATCCTCCCGTTGCGTACTGTATATAGTGTATTATCTGACGAACGTTATTCTTATTCTGTATTCAAACATTTGTACGACAAATTTACAGATATTACTTACAATAAAGATTTATCCTCTAAATATGCGGCAGCAGGTGACAGTTTATTTTTATATCATCATAAAGTATTACCGAAGATTGCCAGCAACTGGACACACAATCAGGAGAACGGTTTTTCTCACAACTTATACCAAGCCTGTGGAACTGCTTTCAATTCTTTTATTCCTAACGATAATACCTTGTCTGCTTACCTGGACAGTTATTTTTCCAAATACGATACTTACGACGAAATCCCCATGTTACAGCTTTCTTTCTTACTTGGCAACCATGTACAAGCCAGAAATCTGGTATTACCTGAAATGCTGAAAGACAAACGGGTAAAGTCCGGTTATGGAGATCTCTACGACTTTGATGTTGACGGAGCCGAAGTAAAGGAATTGTGTTCAAACGGAGCATTTTACGGTATTAATAAAGTAATAGTACCGGCCATGTTCCGCTCTGTAACAGCTCCCCTATTAAATGACCCTGATTTCTCCATATTCACTGAAATCCTGAATAAGGCCGGGGAAATCATTCAGCTAGTCAATCCGGATGTAAAATTCACTTTATTCGCTCCGACAGATGAAGCGTTCAAGGCCATGGGATACCAAGTCGATGTAGGTAAAGCCGACGTTTTAGGAGATGAAAAAATCCAAAAATGGGACGATGAAAGTGAGAAATACAAAGACCTGAATACTGCTGAAATCAGTAATCTGGCTATGAAACACATCGTCCTCCAGAATGAAATCAAAGATTTTTCCAAAAAGAAAATTTATACTTCTAAAAAAGGTTTCTCTTACATCACTGTTTTTGATGGAGGTGTAGGCTGTGAAGCCAATACGACAGACCCTTTCCATCCGGAAAAATTAGGAGAATATTACAACGGTATCACCTATAGCCTGGACAATGTGTTGGGGAATGTAGAAGTTTCTTTAATACAAGAATTGGAAAATAGTTACCCGGAATTCTGGAAATTATTGAAAAAAGCAGGATTGGTGGAAGAAATCAATGGTGAAAATGTGATGTCATTCATTACCGGTGAAACGGTTATGGCTTTTATCCCGAGCGATGAGGTAATCCTGCAAGAAGTAAGCCTGCTCCCCGACAATCCGGAAGAATTGAAAGAATACCTGGAATATTTCTTCGTATCGATAGATGCCAACAAATTAGGGAATTACATTCTCCCGGGAATTGGAGAGCCGGATATGTATGAATCCGTACAAATTAGTCCCAATTCAACACAGTATGATATTTTCCATTCCAAAATAGGGATTTATCCTAATGAAGAAAAATTCAATGTGATGCTTAGAAATGAAAAAGGCAGGGAGATTGAAACAACTCCGGGAGCGTTTCCAACCTTCCTGACGGATGCCCTCATTTATAATATCCATACAATCAATTTCCAGTCGAATAATTAATTCAATATAATATGAAAGTTATCTATAGCTTAAAAACAGTGATCGTTCTGTTTTTATTAGCTGTATCTTTCCCAGCCTATTCGCAGCAAGTGCTCACCGGTATCGTCCGGGATGCAGAGGGACCTATGATAGGTGTTACAGTTAGTATACAGAATGAAAACAACCGTATGTTATTGGGGGGTGTAACAAATGAAAACGGCGAGTATTACCTGACCATTCCGAATGTAAAAGGGTTATCCGTTGTCTATTCGTTCATTGGTTATAAAACCTATAAAGTGCCTTACAAAGGTCAAAAAGTACAAAATGTAAGATTAGTAGAAGATATTGCCGAACTGGAGCAAGTTATCATTTCTGCCAAAAGAATTGATGTAAATGATAATGGAGTACCCATCAAAGACCTGGGTGTTGCGCGTCAGAAAATCGACATGGACGAAATGAAAGAAATGCAAGCCACTTCCATTGAAGATGCCCTGCAAGGCCGTTTAGCCAATGTGGATATCATCGCTTCCTCAGGTGATCCAGGATCTAAAATGGCCATCCGTATCCGGGGTACCAGTTCATTGAACGCCAATAATGAACCCTTGGTTGTTGTTGATGGAATCCCTTACGATACAGAGATTAATGATGACTTTGACTTCCAGACAGCTAACGAGGAAGATTACGGAGCTTTGGTCAACATCGCCCCAAGTGATATCGAATCCATAGAAGTATTAAAAGATGCTGCCGCCACAGCAATCTGGGGCTCCCGGGGTGCCAACGGTGTATTAGTCATCACCACTAAACGCGGTACCCGTGGAAAAACACGTTTTTCCATCAGCCAGAAGGTGGACTATAAACAGGAACCCAAACGTATTCCTATGTTGAATGGAGAACAATACATTACCATGGTACAGGATGCCATGTGGAACAGATTACATGATATTGGTTTCAGCTGGAATGAAATGGATAAATTGACTTCTTATCCGGAAATCAATTATGACCCGCAATTCAAATATTTCAAAGAATACAGCCAAAATACAGATTGGTTGGACCTGATTAAATCAGATGTGCTTTCAAGTGAGACAAACTTTTCTATGAGTGGTGGTGGAGACCGTGCTCTATACCGCTTTTCTCTGGGTTATCTGACTGAAAACGGAACAACCAAGGGAACCGCTTTTAAGCGTCTAAGTTCCCGCTTAAATATCGACTACCGTTTTTCTGACCGTTTAAGGGTAGCTGCCGGCTTTTCTTATACCCGTGGTGCCCGGGATAACAACTGGACAAACCCGCGTGCCCATGCAAAAATAAAAATGCCGAATATGTCACCGTGGTTACTTGACGATAACGGAAATCCCACAAATGAATATTTCATTCCGACTGCAACCTCCAGTTACAAACCTTTCCAGGGAACCTGGAGTGGTTCATTCAACCCTGTAGCCATGGTCAATGATTCATACAATAATACCATTTCCAACGACGTACGGGTAACCTTCAATCTGAAATACCGTCTATTAGAAGGGCTTTCTTATGATGGGAATATTGGTTTTGACATCAATTCTTCAAAAAATAAAAAGTTTCTCCCGCAGTCAGCAACCGGAGTGAATGCTTCTCATGCTGATTTTAACCGGGGAGAAGACTTGATGTCCGACCACATTGCAATCAACATTTACAACAAATTAATCTTTAACCGGACTTTTGGAGTACACAAGGTCATCCTGACCGGAATGTCTCAAATTTCGCACAGTGCCAACGCCAATCATTCTACAGCAGTGAGCGGCCTCGGATCTGCCAATATGATTGATCCAACCTCAGGAGGTAAAATCACCACTCTCGGTTCAGGATCTTCTAAAAGCAGAACCGTAGCTTTCCTGTTTAACGCCCACTACAATTACCATGAAAAATACATGGCATCAGTTGGCTACCGTTATGAAGGTAATTCAAAAATGGGCCTGGATTCACGCTGGGGAGGTTTTCCAAGCGTAGATGCAGCCTGGCGTATCAATAAAGAAGGATTCCTATCAGACCAGGAATGGATCAATGAATTAAAAGTACGTTACAGTTGGGGGAAAAACGGAAATGCTCCAAGTTCCAACTATGCTTACGTAGGAACTTTCTCCCCCTGCGGCGAATACCTGAATAACTCGGCTATTGCTCCCAATAACATTCAGCTGAATAACCTGAGATGGGAAATGGGTAGCCAACACAACTTTGGTATTGACTTTACCGCATGGGAAAATAAGGTAGACCTGAAATTGGAATACTATATCAAAAAATCAGAAGATTTACTTCAATCCAACGTATCCATTCCTTCTTCTACCGGATTTCCTACAGTAAAATTCTTCAATTCCGGAAGCATGGAAAATAAAGGTTGGGAAATCATGCTAAGTTTAAACGATATTGTCAAGGTAAATGATTTCAGAGTTTCTTTCAACATGAACCTTTCCCGCAACCGGAACAGGGTGCTCACTCTGCCGGTAAACAAAAACTATTGGAATTACACCAAAGTAGACAATGGCACCTATGCACAAAATGTCGTTGAAGGTGACCCATTGGGTTCGTTCTATGGTTATAAATACCTGGGGGTATATCAATCAGAAGATGAAACCATTGCCCGTGATGCCGATGGCAAAAAAATCATGGGGATGGACGGAAAACCAGTCTACACGATGATCAACAATGTACAAATGCGTCCCGGAGATGCCAAATATGCTGATTTGAACCATGACGGTGTGATTGACGAGTATGATATTACTTACCTGGGAAACTCCATGCCAATCGTTACTGCCGGATTCGGATTGAATTTACGTTGGAGAGATCTGCGTGTGCGTACTTTCTTCCAATCCCGTTTTGGTCAAAGTGTCATCAACAAAACCCGTATGAATTCGGAAAGCATGTACAATGCCAACAACCAAAGTACAGCTGTACTGAAAAGATGGCGTCACCCGGGTGACAATACCGATATCCCCCGTGCATTATGGGGACGCGGCTACAATTATCTGGGTTCTGACCGTTTTGTCGACAATGCTACTTTCTTCCGGATGAAACAGTTGACCGTTTCTTATTCTTTGCCGAAGACTCTCCTGAAAAAAACAGGACTGACCCGGACAGAGATCTATGTAACAGCTTATGACCTTCTGACCCTCACCAAATATAAAGGCCAGAACCCGGAAGTAGGAATTCCGGGAGGCATCTATCCTTTGGCTATCGACAACGCCGATACCCCTCGTCCGGTCAGAATTGCATTGGGTTTGACACTTGACTTTTAAAATATTGGTTATGAATAAATTATTTCGAAATATAATTGGATTATCCTTATTTGCAATCCTGGGGTTAGGAATCACAGGATGTAATAAGTTCCTCGACTTGTTACCGGAAAACAGTCAGACCAGTGATATGTACTGGAACAACAAAGAGGATGTAGAAGCAGTCGTATTCTCCCTATATAAAGGAATGCAGGGCTGTCTGGAACAATACGTAGAATGGGGAGAATTACGGGGAGATGCCCTTGAATTGAGTGACAAAGCCACCCAAAATGAACAGGACATTGTAGACCTGCAGATCCACTCAGACAATGGCATTTGTAACTGGGCAAACCTATACACTGTTATCGGCCGGGCTAATTCTATCATCAAATACGCCCCCACTGTCTTAGAAAAGGACCCGACTTTCCTGCCTGAAGTATTAAACTCTTATCTGGCAGAAGCCAAATTTGCACGGGCCCTTTCGTATTACTACCTGGTCCGTACTTTCCAGGAAGTACCCCTTGTGCTCGAACCTTATGTAGATGATCACGAACCTTTTATGAAAGCCAAAACAACAGAACGGGCAGTACTGGACCAGATCCAGAACGATTTAAACTCTATCCTGAAAACCATCAAGCCGGGATATGGTACTGTAGCCCAGAATAAAGGACGGGCAACGAAGTGGGCCGCTTATGCCTTACTGGCTGACGTATGCCTCTGGGATGAAAAATACCAGGAATGTATCGATGCCTGTGATGAGATTTTCAAATCAAATTCTTTCACCTTGGTGGATAAGAATTTATGGTTTGAAATTTTCTGGCCGGGTAATTCCAGTGAAAGTATATTTGAATTACAATGGGGAATCAATACCGGAGGTAACAACAGCTTGCCCGATTGGTTTTATACCTCTCCCCGTTATACTATTTCCCAAACGACAATAGAACTTTTCGCCCAATATCGTGAAACAGACGCCCGCGGGGAAAATGTCACCTTCGTTACTGATAATAATAAAGTATGGAAATACATTGGCAGTAAGCCTTATTATTCCAGTGATGCCCAACGTACAGGCAACAATAAATACAGCAACTGGATTTTCTACCGTTTACCGGACATTTATTTCATGAAAGCTGAAGCTTTGGTGATGCAGAAAAAAAATGCCGAAGGATACAAAGAAGCCCATGAATTGGTAAAAACAGTTCGTGAAAGGGCTGGCTTCACCGTGCATCCCGAAGTTCCCGACAACGAAAAAGACGCACTGGAAATGATCATGAACGAACGTTTATGTGAATTTGTCGGCGAAGGAAAACGCTGGTTTGATATCTTAAGGGTAGCACACCGGGAAAATTTCAAATACAAAGATATGCTGATTGAGTTACTGCTGAAAAATATTAGTGCCAAATACAGGCCGATCTATCTTCAGAAACTACAGGATACCAGGGGGTACTACCTCCCTATTGCACAAAAAGAAATTGAAGCCAATAGTGGTGTCTTAATTCAGAATCCATATTATAACGAAGATTAAACTTTACATCTATGAAAAATATAATATACCTGATACTCATCATACTGGTAAGTTTACCCATCAGTTGTGATGATCCCAATGAAGGCAATAATTATGCCGTCCGGGATGGTGATCCAGTTGGCACATGGTTGGAAAAAAATGAAAATTTTTCCGAGTGGGTCAGTTTATTGCGAAAAACAAACATGTTCAGTATTCTGAATGTAAAGAATACCTACACTTGTTTTGTACCCACCAACCAAGCTGTCCAGGAATACCTGACCCAGAAAGGTTATCAATCCATTGATGAGATTACAGATAAAGAAGCCTTGTATTTAGTCCGGTATCATATTTTAGCCGGAAGTGAATTCCAAAGTAAAGTCATGACCAATGGCCGTCTGACAGACACCACCGTATCGGGAGACTATCTGGTAACCAAATTCGTAGGAGGAGACATTTTTGTCAATAATTATGCACAAATCATCAACCGGGATATTAAAGTGTTGAACGGCTACATCCATGTACTGGATAAAATGCTCAATCCGGAGCAACGTTCCATATGGGGGATTCTGGAGACCAATCCACGTTATTCCATTTTCACAGCGGCGGTAGAAAAAGCAGGATTAAAACCGACGTTAAACGAAATCAACCGGATGCACACTGGCGGGAAAGCTTTTGTCACAGCCATGGTAGTGCCCAATGAAGTATTTGAAAAAGCCGGAATGACTGAATTACAAAATGTCATTGATGAATATTCACCAAACCGGAATGACTATACCAGTTCATCCAACCCATTCCATAAATATGTGGCTTATCACATCCTCTCCGGCATGCAATCCTACAATGATCTCGTAGATTTTGATAAAGGCAAAGATTCTAAAAATATAGAAACAATGGCCAATAATGAAATGATCATGGTAGAAGATGTCAGTAATGAAGTAGTGATCAACCGGGATAGTACTTTAAACCAGTTTGTCCACATTGTAGACACAGTCTATAATAAGCAAGCGATCAATGGTATTTATCATGAAATCGATCATTTAATGCCTGTTTTTGTACCCAAATTATCAACAGTTAAAATTGAATTCTCAGACAAAAATTACTTCCCGGAATATGCAGCCATCTCTTTCTATCGTAGTGGCGGTGGCACATATGACCTGGATACTGTGAATTTTCCTTATGTACGTTGGTACACCATTCCCGAAGGAGTCGGTAAAGTACAATACCACAGACGAACCGGCTGGGGTATCAAGCTCGACTATACTGATGTTGTACAGGTTAATCTGGGTTCCATCGGATGGGTTGAATTTGATTTACCCACTATTGTCAAAGGAAAATACCGGGTAAGCCTTAATTACCACTATGCCAAGGACCGGGGTTCCTACCAATTCTCTTTTGATCCTAAAAACGGTGATTCAGGTAAAAACATCGGGGCACCTGTTGATTTCAAAAGTACCGGTTATTCCGGGAAACTGAGTACACTGGGTATCATCAATTTCTCGGAAACCAGCGGGCATACCCTACGGGCAACCGTTGTACGAAGTGGTTTGATGGAATTAGACTATATACTTTTTGAACCGGTAAATTGATAAAAGATGAAAAAAATAGCCATATTATTAATCACCTTGACCGCTTTTTTCTTCACTGGATGCGAAGATACCTGGGATAAGCATTTTGAAAACCAGGAACAAGGAGAAGGAAACAGATCTTCAGATAATCTTTTTGATTACCTGAAGAGTAAAACAGAATACTCTAAATTTTTTGAATTAGTAAACTCAACCATCGCAGGGAAGGAACTGGCCAAAGACCAGGTTCTCACCTGCTGGGCCGTAGGAAACGAAAATATGCCGGATATATCCGGTATGGATTCCTTGGCCAAGGAAAATCTGGTAAAAAACCATATCAACAATATGGCACTTTATACCCCGAAACTTTCGGATGGGAAAATCATCAAAATGTTATCCGGGAAAAACCTGATTCTCCATATAGATGAAAACAACGGGTACATACTCGACAGTATCGTTTTGCAGAATATGAATCAATTGTGTTCCAATGGAGTCATTCACGAAGTAGCAGGAGTACTCATGCCACGTCAAAACATATTTGACTATATGATGAACGCAGGTGAAGAATATTCCATATTCAGGGATTATATCCTCTCCAACAGCGACACCCTGTTCCGTCCGGACCTGAGCTTTCCGACAGGAGTTAATGAAACGGGAAATACAATTTATGATTCTGTATTCTCGATTACTAACCCATTTTTCTCCAAAGCAGACATACAGGATGAAAACAACGAATATACCCTTTTCTTGCCCAGCAACGACAATATCAAAGATGCCATTGCAGAAGTTTCGGCCTTCTACGGGAAAGGACTGACAGAATCGGATACCCTGGAATTCTTTGACTGGATAACAAAAGCTGTTTTCTACAAAGAAAGGGTCGAAAATTATGATCAATTGGAAGCATTGGAATCCGTGTTTCAAAAAGACTGGCGGACCGCTTATCAGATCATTGACGGAAAACCCTATGAAGCAAGTAACGGACTGGTGTATAAGATGCAAAAAATCCACGTACCTCAAAATCTCCTGGTAAAAAGTTACGAGAACCTGATCTCAGCCACTTATCAGAAATTAAGCGACGGGCAAAAATCGGAGTATGTCAGTGTTGTAAATCCCAAATCAACCAATCCGGCTTACACCTGGAGTAGTAAAAAATATTTTCTGATTTATTACACAGCCTCTGCCAGTGAACGCTCATTTACCTGGACAGTTATGGATACAGATGCAAAAGGAGCCACTGTTCCAGCCCGTGTGGTACCAGGAAAATACAAGGTACAAATGGCTTTCCGTCCCTACAATTGCGGGAAACATACTATCACGATCAATGGAAGCCTCGTCGCCAAAGAATGGAATATCGGCGGAAAATCAGGACAGGATGCTAAATACTTTGACATGGGCGAAGTTACCGTTCCTAAAGACGGCGGATTAGCAGAAATGAAAGTAAAAATAGAGCATATCTCCGGTGGAGATGCCCGTTTGATCATTTATGGAATCAAGCTGATTGCCGATCCTACATCAATCTATTAATCTGAAGAAAGTATTATGAACAAGATAAGTTTTATATGCGTGTTATTCTTCCTGCTCCTGACGGCAATCGCCCGGGGACAGGAAAAAATCACCGTGACCGGTGTGGTTTACAACTCGGTCACCAAAGCCCCCTTAGCCCAAGTGCGTGTTTCAGGAACTAATATTCATAAATCAGCCATTACCGGTGAAGACGGAACTTTCAAAATTGAAATACCGGACAACCGGGTAGATATCGTATTTGAACTGAAAGGATTTATGAAAAAGCAAATCTTCCTGGGTAAACGTGACCACATTGAAGTCTATTTATTACCAGACAATCTCCTGCGTTATACGAACAAAATCGAAACTGCAGCCGGAGCTACAGAGGCCTGGAATAAAAAAGGAAGTTCGTTCACTTTGAACCGTAAGGATATGTATCAGGGCAACCCTACACCTGACGAAAGTTTATACGGAATCATACCCGGCCTTTCTGTCACTTCTAAAGGAGGTATGCCGGGAGAAGGTGCTGTAATGAAATACCACGGAGTACGTTCCTTGTTGTCTTCCAATATGCCTTTAATGGTTGTCGACGGAATACCTTATGTGGTAGATGATAATCCATCACAAATCATTAATGGTTTTTCCCGGAACGTATTCGGAGTGATCAACCAGAAGGATATTGAGAGCATTTCTTTTCTCAAAGGTGCCGATGCCCTGAAATACGGAGCCATGGGGTCCAATGGTGTTGTTGTCATTAATACGGAAAAAGCCACCGACCTGGAGACTAAAGTCGAATTCCATACAGTGGAAGGAATCTCCTGGATGAACAAGCGCATGCCGTTACTGGAAGCAAAAGGCTTCAAGAGTTATATCGGTGATATTGGCGAAACAGTGACCTCTGACATGAATGCCTTAGTGGAACAATTTCCTTTCCTGAAAGACGACCCCTCCTACCATTATAACTATGTCTATGATAACAATACAGACTGGCAGGAAGAAATATACGACAAAGCATTCTCTACCGAAAACATGTTAAAAATCAAAGGGGGAGATGCTATCGCCAATTACATGCTGACTGTAGGTTATATGAACAACAAGGGAATTATTAAAAATACCAAAGATTCCCGTTATTACGCCCGTTTCAACGCCAATATGAATATTACTCAGCGTTTGAAAATGTTCGCATCGGTAGGATTTTCCTATAACGAAAGCCAAATGATGGAACAAGGGATGTCCCCACAAACAAACCCCATGCTGGCAGCTTTCCACAAATCACCGCTTTTCAGTGTATATGAAAAAGATGAAACCGGACGCTCATTGGGAACTTTTTCGAAAGTAGAAACTTATGTCAATGGCGTCAGAAATCCCCGTGCCGACATCATCGGCATTAGCAATCCGGCAGCCTTAATTTCAGAAGTCGAAGAAAGCGGGGATGTATATAACGTATTAGTCAACCTGGGATTGAATTATCAGTTAAACGAAAAATTCAAAGTCGGGGGTATTTTCGGCGTCTATTATAATTACAACCGGGAACAAGCCTTCATTGCCGGCAAAAGTTCATTAGCCATTGCACCACTGAATGACGGTTTGGCCAAAAACACCGTACGGAGTGCTGTGAATCAAGCCCAGAATATCTATTTCAATGGTTTCGGAGAATATCACAACATAATCAGAAAATCGCATTACCTGGATGCAATGATCGGATACCAAATGCTGACTTCCCGGATGGAATCAGACTGTGGAACAGGAACCAATACCAGTTCAGATTTTTATAAAACCCTGAACAGTATTTCAGGCTATATTAATAAGCGGATATTCGGATACATCAATACCTGGAACTGGATGAACGTCTATGCTCAGGCACAATATGACTACAAACACCAGGTTTATGCCACAATCGGTCTGACAGCAGATGCATCCTCTTCTACCGGAGAAAATGCCGATTTATTCAAATTCCTTCCTTCAGCACAAGTGGGAATCCGTTTGGCTAATACTTCATTGTTGCGTGATGTAAAGGGAATAGATGAACTGACTATCCGCGGGGAATATGCCCAGCAAACCAACAGCCGTTATTCTCCCCATTTTTCCAAATACTATTATTCCAGCAAAATGTTCCGGGATATTACGGGTTTAGTACGTGACAACATTCCTAACACCAAATTGCAGGCAGAGGTTGTACATACTACCACTCTTGGATTAGACCTTGCTACTTTAGGACGCCGGCTAAGTTTTTCTGCCGATCTTTACGAAGAACGCACCAAAGATATGGTCAATAAAGAAGATGTTGCCCCACTTTTCGGTTTTGAAAATGCATATACCAACAATGGGGAAATCAAAACACAGGGTATAGACTTCAGCTTACAGGCCAGCCTCATTCAGAACAAAAATTTCGAATGGACTGTCGGTGGCAACATCAGCCATTATAAAAGCAAAATCCTCAGTTTAGGGAAAGTAAATCAGCAAATCATTAACTTCTCTGATGGTTCAGCCCTATTGAACAAAGTAGGAGAAACCCCCTATCAATTCTATGGTTACCAGGCAAATGAGGTCATCTCCAGCCAACAACAAGCTGATGAGCTCAATCTTATTTCTCACTCAGGTGTAAAATTCAATGCCGGGGATATCCACTTCCGGAATATGAACGGAGATAACCGCATTGACGAAAAAGATATGGTCATCCTGGGAGATGCAACACCAGATTTTTTCGGGGGGTTCTTTACCTATTTCCGCTACAAAGGATTCGACCTGATGACCCAATTTACCTATAGCTATGGCAATAAGATCTATAATGGCACCCGTCGCAGTTTTGAATCGATGAATGGATTTGAAAACCAATCTTCCATCGCAGAGCGCCGCTGGTCGTATGACGGACAAAAAACAGATATCCCCAGGGCAGTCTATGGGGATGCTATCGGAAACAGCCGTTTTTCTTCCCGCTGGATAGAAGACGGATCTTTCCTGAAACTCAAAAATGTAACTTTAGGATATACCTTCTCTGAACGGGTAGGTTTCTTTAACCAAATTCACATTTACCTGACAGGCGAAAACTTATTTACCTGCACCAAATACTTAGGGTTTGATCCGGAATTCAACTATTCCTATAATCCCGAATTAGCTGGTTTCGATTTATGCAAGGCACCATTAGGTAAAACAGTAAAATTAGGGATTAAGCTAAATTTTTAATCTGTATGTGTATGAAAAAGAAAAATATTTTACTAGGTATATCTGTCTTATTGAGTCTATTTCTGACCTCTTGTGATGATTTCTTCAGTGCAGATGCAGATGATATCCTGCTGGCAGATGATAATTTTCAGAAACGCTCAGAAGTTTATTCTGCGTTTATCGGTAATGCTGCATTTTTCCAGGATGCTGCAGAACACCTGCTTTACATCTCCGAGTTACGGGGCGATTTGATGGAACCTACCGAAAATGCCCCGGTAGATTTCTGGAATGTATTCCGCTATCAGGCTGATGAAAACAACAGCCTGACCCAGTCGGACGTATATTATAAAGTTATTTTGGAATGCAATGACTTCCTACGCCACGCCTTCGCTTTCAACCAAAACAACCCTGGGGTAATAGAATCCAATATTTTTAAAGGAATGATTTCAGAAACCCTGCGTTTCCGGGCCTGGTGCTATCTGACCCTGGGGAAATTATACGGGGAAGTAGCCTGGCATGACCTTTCTTTACAAGATTATACGGAAAATCCGAGAATAGAAATCATACATTTCGAAGAATTACCCAATATCCTTATCCACCATCTTAAAACCGGTGTTGATGGTATAGATGGTATGATCTCGCTGGATTGGAACCTCATCACCTATACCGAGGATAAAGGCTGGAACCGCGTAGGTGTTAACCCCAATGCTTTATTAGGGGAACTTTATTTATGGAACAAGGAATACAAATTAGCCCTGGATGAGTTTCTCAACCTGATCCGGAATAGTGGAGATGAAAAAACATTTACTGCTACTGAGTTTACAGATAATAAAGTAGCTAAATGGAAAGAAATTTTCTGTAAAACCATTACCGACGCGGCTAATGAAATTATCACCGGTATCCCTTATGATGTCACCCGTCAACAGACCAATAAGCTGCAGTATTATTTTTCTAATGTCACTCCGAATGTATACTATCTGCGCCCAACCACCCGAATGATTGAGCTATTCGATTCCCAACAGACAGCAACCGGCAAACAAGGTGATCAAAGAGGAAAAGATTATACCTATGCAGTTTCCGGCAATGTCCGCACCATTGTCAAATACAGTTATGATAAAGATCCGGAAGAACAAGATGCAACCATTCCGGTATACCGGACAGGCGATTTACATCTGATGATTGCCGAATGTTTGAACCGCCTTCATCTTTTCACCGAATCGATCGCTTTCATGAACGGCTTGAAGCCTTATTGGGATAACGGAGGTTTTTTCCAAAAACCATTCAATAATCCCATGTTTCCCACAAATCTGAAAGACTGTACAGGTATCCGCGGCCGGATGGCCATGAAAAGTGTGGCTTTGCCTGAAAAAGATACGGATGAAGAAATTGAGCTGGCCCTGGACAGCCTTATCCGTAACGAAGTAGCCCTGGAATGTGCCTATGAAGGGAAACGTTATTTTGCCCTGATGCGTTCTGCTCAAAGATGGGAAAAACCGGAAATTATGGCCAATACATTGAGTGCAAAATTTGCCGAAGACGAACGTGATACTTATAAAACATTATTAATGGATCCGGCCAACTGGTACCTGAAACAAAATCCACTTGGTAAAAATGAATAAATTGAAAAATATGAAACATTCATGGATAAAATTATGTTGGTTACTCAGTATTTTATCAGTAACCTATGCTTGTGAAAGTGACCGGCTAATAGAAAACGGACTGATCGCATTCCCCAATACCCAAGATACCACCTTATTGCCCAATTGGGTAGAGAAACTAGAGAATCCTATGATCGACTGGGTAAGAATCTATCCCGGCGAGGTGGATGAATCCGAACCCCGGATTGAAAGTGCCAAAATCACCATCAATCCCTATTACAAAAAAAATGCCCCTTCCATGTCTGCTAATCCCAGCCCTATATTCAGTACCGGATATTATGCAGCTCCCGCAGAGGTGATTACAATTGTCGTTCCTCCTGCATTAGAAGGTAAAACAGTTGGTTATATCATCAATATCAACGGATGTAACCTGGACAAACCCCATACCGGAGGGAGTGCTGTTGCGAATCAGAAACGATATTCTTACATCCGGAAAAGCGGTTCCCTGGAAATAGGCGAAAACAAAGTATTCAACTACTTTGGCGGAGGTATCTATCTGACTTTTGGTGAAGAAATCTTAGGGGAATATGAGTTTGAAATCCGGGGAGCCGTGAAATCCCCGGACTTTAAAGAAGGAGGAGATGTACAAGCCTGGAAAGAAATGCTGGCAAAAACCAAAGTTCCTTACGGAGAAATCCAGTGTAAACGCTACATTCTGACTCTTGCCCTACCACACTTGAAAAATATTCCGGACCCTCAAAAGGTATGCGATTTTTATAACGAATTTATCAAACTCTGTTATCATGATTATTTCGGATTCATTGAAGACGACACCCAGCCTAGTACAGTTCCGGATAATATGCGGGCCTTTATGGCTCCCTGGCGTAGTTTCTGTGACTATCAGATGGACGGAGGTGCAGCTCACTCCGGTTATCCGACTGTATTCGGTCAAAGCTATGAAAAACGAATGGCCGACATCGAAGAATTATCCCGGGCAGGACACTGGGGACTATGGCATGAAAACGGGCATAATTTTCAGAATTCCAAGTGGAAATGGAGCTCACAAACTGAAGTCACCTGTAATATCAATATCTTCAAATGGTATTTCAGTAAATTAGGATACTGGGCAGAAGGCGACCGTCTAAATACCTTCAAAGGAGTGGCTGCCAACTATGTGGCAAAAGACCTGCCTAATAAAGATTTTGAAAAACGTTCCGGAGATGAGCAGATATGTCCGTATATCCAGCTGGCATACGGCCTGGGATGGGGAGTATACAAATACCTGGGAATCCAGAACCGGACCAGCAAGGATTATACTAACGGAGGCCAGAAAGACTTCCTGGCCAAACGGGTATCAGAATATGCAGGAGCCAATATGATGCCTTTCTTTGATGATTGGGGAATTGCAGTATCTACGTCCGCCCGGATCTATATCGAATCATTCCCGGATTGGCTCAGTACAGAAAGAGGGAAAAAGATAGGAGAATTCTGGAAACATTTCGAATATGGACCTGTAACCGATCCCTCTGAATTTGATTTCTATAATGAACCCGACCCTTCTACTTTCCCGGATATTAAATTTGGCAAACTGGATAGGAACGGGTGGACTGTAAGCACAACTATCCCTTACGTAAAAGACGGGTCTACCGGCAAACCAGAAGATATTCTTGACGGAAGCGGTAGTACTTTCCTTTCCTTGTATAAGCCAGGTAAAGGAACCAATACTGCCAAAATTACCCCAGGTTTAACAATCGATATGCAAACCCAAAATTCATTTACCTATTTCACCTGGCAACACAGAACAAATAATACGGCAACAGGATTGAGATTGCAAGAAGTTTCCATCTATGGAAGCAATACAGGCCAAGATAACGATTTTACTTTAATAAAAGCAAATATCACCATCAATACCGGTAATAACAACGAACAAAAATTTGAATTAGGCAAAATCCATACTTACCGTTACATTAAATTTGTTTATGAAAAATGGGATACGGTGAACAGCCAAAGCATCCAGGTTTCTGAAATTACCCTTGGGGTATAATCCCTCATCCGGTAAACAGGCTTCAACAGGAAGAAAACAAATTCAGTTTTCTTCCTGTTTTTAATCCATCCCCTTCCTTATCTTCCGTTCCAACCGAACCATGCCATTCTTTCTATAAATTTTAACTTTCCGAGTCTTCACTTGTCAAAATCATTTTAAAATCCTACCTTTGAGCAATCGATTGCAAATTTAAATGGTGTTTCAAATGACTAGAAGAATTGTTTTTGTATGCGTCTTGTTTCTGACCTTTGTCCTACAAACAGAAGCTCAAAACTCAAGTAAAGCTGCGCAGGCTCTTATCCGGAGAATTACTGGTAATCACGCCCGGAATTTCTCTGCTGAAATCATTCCTTCCAACGATGGTAAAGATGTTTTTGAGTTGGAATCCCGGAATGGAAAAATCATACTCCGGGGTAATTCTCCCATAGCCATTGCTTCGGCTTTAAACTGGTATTTAAAATATTATTGCCTGCAACAAATATCCTGGAACCATTTGGAAATCAACCTTCCCAAAGTCCTGCCCGTTATTCCGGAAAAGATACGGAAAGAATCGCCCTATCTTGACCGTTCTTATATGAACTATTGTACTTTTAGCTATACGGCAGCCTTTTGGGATTGGGAACGCTGGGAAAAAGAAATCGATTGGATGGCTTTGCACGGCATTACCATGCCTCTGGCTATCACAGGGCAAGAAGCAGTATGGTACCGTACACTGAAGAAATACAACATGACAGACCAGGAAATACGAAATTTTCTGGTAGGCCCGGCTTTCTTTGCCTGGCAATGGATGACCAATATAGAAGGTTGGGGAGGTCCTCTGCCCAAATCCTGGATAGAAAACAGCATAAAATTAGGACAGAAAATTCTGGCCAGAGAACGTGAATTGGGAATGACCCCCGTTTTACAAGGTTTCACGGGTTATGTTCCCCTGAAATTAAAAGAAAAATTCCCTAAAGCAGATATTACTGTAAAACCGTTTTGGTTGCGTTATTTTCCACCAGGCACAGCCCAATTGGATCCCTTGGATCCTTTATTCAAAGAGATCGGAACAACTTTCCTTCAGGAACAGGAAAAATTGTTCGGAACTAATCATCTGTATGCAGCGGATCCATTCCACGAAGGCCAGCCTCCCAAAAAAGATGCCGATTACCTGCAAAAGGTAGGCGAAGCTCTCTAC
>URJC01000011.1 GCA_900548135.1 uncultured Odoribacter sp.
AGTAGAGAAAAGAATAAAATAAAACATACGGATTTCGACAAGATCTCAATGACCTTGCCGAAAATCCGGTATACTTTATTCATTGACAATTTCCATTTCTTCAATCAAATGTCTGGCTCCAGCCAGCTTATCTATAACAAAAAGAACATAACGGATATCTACTGAAATGTTCCGGCAAATTTCCGGGTCATAATGCATATCCGACATCACCCCATCCCAGGCACGGTCAAAGTTCAGGCCGATTAAATGTCCTTCGGCATTCAAAACCGGACTTCCGGAATTTCCACCGGTAGTATGATTCGTAGCAATAAAGCATACCGGCACTTCTCCTTCCTGGGTATAAGAACCGAAATCTTTTTTCTGGTAAATCTCCCTTAATTTTTGAGGGACATTATAGTCGTAAATTTCTGGCTTGTCTTTTTCCATGATGCCTTTCAGAGTCGTAAAATGCTTATAGTAGACAGCATCACAAGGCGAATAGCCCTGTACTTTACCATAAGCAACCCTTAGGGTTGAGTTTGCATCAGCATAAAAAAACTGATCTGGTTGCATTTCCATAAGAGCAGCCAGCCAAATCTGATTCAACTGTTTTATTTCGTTTTCAATAACAGAAAGTTCATTGCGTATTTTTTCTATATAAAAATTGTCTATTGAAGCATATAAAATCCAAGCCGGGTCTTTTTCAAATTTTTCAATAGAATTAGCCTTACTCCGTCCGATAAAGTCATGAAAACGCTGTTCATTCGTCAATACAGACTTAGCAAATAATTTGTCTACATATCCTTCCAGTTTTTTTTGTCCGGCTTTTTGCACTTCAGCCGGAATCCATTCCGGAGATAAGTTTTCAGTATATAATCTCAGCATTTCCGCCAGAATCTTTTTATCAGTCTCTGCGTCGTAATCTTTGTAATATGCTGCAGCAACCTTTTTCAATTTGTCGCCCGGAAAGTTTTTATTTGAAAGGATTTTATGGACGCTACCACTCCATCCTACAATTTCTGCTCCCCGTTTGCCAGCCTCATTCAAGTATGCAAGTGCCAGAATCAGCTCTTTTCTTTTTTCATATAGCTGTTTATACCGATCCAGCAAGCCGCTGTATTCCTTTTTCCCCTCAGCCCACTTTCTGAAATTGTCTTCTTCTTGCTGTTTTTTTGCGACCGTATTAAATCTTTCCAGTCCTTTAATTTCTCCTTGCCATTTTTTCCAGGCATTGGCAACCGAAGCTGCTTTGGAAGCATACTTTATACGTAATAATTCATCTGATTCCATGGCAGCATCTATGATATTCAACTTAGCCGTCCGGATGGCAATTTTATGCGGATTTTCCACCTGCTGTATTTGTTCAATGGCATATGAAGTCAAATATTCATTTGTTGTACCAGGATATCCAAAGACCATGGTAAAATCACCTTCCTGTATCCCCTTGGTTGAAATCTTAAAAAACATAGCCGGACGATAAGGTTTATTTTCCGGTGAATAAGCCGCTGGTTCATTATTGGAATCAGCATATATGCGTAATACAGAAAAATCTCCGGTATGACGGGGCCACATCCAGTTATCTGTATCTCCGCCGAACTTACCAATTGCAGAAGGTGGAGCTCCAACTAACCGTACATCCCTATAAATTTTAAAAACTGACATAAAATACTGATTTCCATTAAAATAAGGTTTAATGCTGGCCTGAAGGTTAGTACCCTTTACTGCTTCATCTTCCAATCTTTTACTGATCTCTGCTATTTTTTTATTTTTTTCTGCCAGTGACAATTCCGGGCTCAAAGCCTCATTGATTTTATCAGTAACATCTTCCATCCTTACCAATATCGATGCAGTAATACCAGGATTTGCCAATTCCTCTTGTTTGTCTTTTGCCCAGAAACCATCCCGAAGGTAATTATGTTCCAGTGTACTATGGGATTGAATCATGTCGAATGAGCAATGGTGATTTGTAACGACCAACCCTTCGTTGCTGATAATCTCCCCGGTGCAAAAATGAAAAAACGGACTTTCCTCTCTCCCAAGGCCAATGACAGCATCTTTCAGGGAAGCCTGATTTATATTATAAATATCTTCAGCAGTCAGTTTAAAACCCTGTTTCTGCATTTCTTCAATGTTATACTTTTTTAGCAGCATAGGAATCCACATACCTTCATCTGCACGGCAACTAATCCATCCTAATACCAGAACCGATATTAAAAATATTGATCTTTTCTTCATATTGTTGTATTTAGCGTTAAAAATTTTTCAGAGCTTCATAAAGCTGTTGAATAGGTAACCCCATCACATTGTAAAATGATCCTTCTATTCTCCGGATACCAATATACCCAATCCATTCCTGAATACCATAGGAGCCAGCCTTATCAAAAGGCTTATAATTATCCACATAACACATGATCTCCTGATCTGTCAACTCTTTGAAAAAAACATCAGTATAAGCTGAAAATGATTCATGACGTTCAAGAGTTGTCAGGCAAACCCCTGTTACTACTGTATGTTTCCGACCCGATAAAGCGTGCAGCATGGCTATTGCCTGGTCTCGGTTAGCAGGTTTTCCAAGTATCTTCGCATCCAGACACACTACGGTATCAGCAGTTATCAATAATTCCCCGGGATTCAATTCATCCTCAAAAGCCTTGGCCTTTAACCAAGCAAGATATTCGGGAACTTTTTCCGCTTCCATTTCTTCAGGCCATATTTCATCCGTATGTTTTAATTTAACCTCAAATTTGAAACCGGCATCACACATCAATTGCTGACGACGAGGAGAACCGGAAGCAAGAATCAATTTATACTCCATAAAATATAGAATTAATCAAAAAAAATAAGTTGGAAAAAATATTTAAGTAATACACTGATTCCCAAACAAAGTAAGGTGATCAAACGAATCAAATTCAGCGAAACTGTCCTTTCCGGCTGTTTGCTATTGATCACTATTATATAGATCAGATAAGGGATCAAAAGAGCCACAACACAATAAACCAATATTGCCAATGATGCTGAAAATTCTAAATAATATCCGGCTATCACGGAAATCATAGCCAGAACGGCTAAAATAGTAATAGTCATCCGTGCAACTTGGACCCCGCATTTTACCGGAATAGTATTTACGCCATTTTCCCGGTCACCTTCCAGCGTATAAATATCCTTATTAATTTCGTACATCAGGATATTCAAAAAGATAAACCAGGAAAACCCAAATACCCAATAAAACATATATGCAAAATTGGTATCCGTTTCTACCAGGATATCTGTATAAGCTATATTCAACAGAGGGATTTCATAAATGATAGCACAAACAGGTATCAAAGCCCCCAGCAGGCCCACCATCACATTTCCCACTATAAAATATTTCTTATATACTGTAGAGTAAAACCAGAGTATCCCGGAAACAAGCAGGAATAATATTCCGATTTTCCATACTCCTACAGCAAATCCAAGATAAAAAGCAATCCCAACAGCAATAACATTAAAAAGGGTATGCATACTGATCGCCATACGTCTGCTGATACTCTTTCCTACAAGTACATCCTTCACTCCGGAAATACGGTCTGTCTTAGTGTCAAAATAATCATTGATGACATAGGCTCCCGAAATCAGGCAACAAACAGCAATGACTAATAATGCAAATGCCCAATCAGTCATTTGCAATGTAAAACCATTTAACTGCAGCATAGGTAAAACCACAAAATAACGCATAGCATACATCGTCAAGGCTGCAAAAATAATGGTGTGAATCCGGATTAACCTGAATATTTCCAACATAAACCTTATCTATTTAAACTGTAGTTCTGTTTCTACATACTTCTAACATAACAACTGGTATCCATCCAATCTCCCCTGGCTTTTAATACTTGTGCAATAACATCTCTGACACAGCCTTCTCCTCCTATAACATCTGAAATATACCTTGCAACCGATTTGATTTCTTCACAAGCATCCAAAGGGCAGACTGGTAAACCGACCTGTGTCATAACGTTATAATCGGGGATATCATCTCCCATATACATAATTTCTTCTCTATGAAGGTTATAACGCTGAATTATTTCTTCTAAAACTTCAACTTTATTAGCTACTTTCAGATAAATATCTTCACTTTTTACTCCCAACTTTTCCAGGCGTTCCTGTACCCCGGGCGCCCCTCCTCCTGAAATGACTGCCACAATATACCCTTTTCGAATACTATACATAATAGCATATCCATCTTTTGTACAGGAAGTTCGGATTAATTCTCCTTCAGGAGTAAGATTTTGAGCCTGATGAGATAAAACTCCATCTACATCAAAAATAAAGGCGCGGATTTTTTTTTGTTCATCTTTTAAAAAAATATTCTTCAAGTTTAACAGTTACCAAAGTGTCAACATCAAAGGCTTGTCTTCAGGAGCAACCTTATCTTCGCCTATTTTTAAAGTTGCCTCCCGGATAGAGTCTGACATTAAGGAATACAAATTCAATAATTTACGGTTTTCTTTTAAAAAAGCCTTGTGCATATTCAATATACTTTCATCTCCCCGTCTTGCCGGACCTGTCTGAGCATCTGCAGGATTCATCAGCATCACTTTATGAGCCGTTTCGAAAATTAAAGGCCGTAATAAACTAAAGTCTAATTCTTCTTTTTCAAGTATTTTGCCGGCTATTCCATACAAATGATTGACAAAATTATTGGCAAATACCGCTGCTAAATGCAACACTTTCCGTTTTTCCGAAGATATTTCTTCAACTCTAGCAGACAGTAAACCTGCCAACTCTTTTATCTCTTTCAAGGTTTCCAGATTACAAGCTTCAATACACAATGGAATTTCATGAAAATCCAAATCTCTTTTTTTGGTAAAAGTCTGTAAAGGATATAATACTCCATAACGAGGACTGTAAGGTTTGAATATATCCATGGGCAAACTCCCTGAGGTATGCAGGATTAAGGCATTCTTGTTATTAATTCTTATTGACTTATATAAAGGGAGTAATGCATCATCACTTACACAAAAAATATAAATATCACAATCCGGATAAATAGCATACACATCAGCAGTATAGGTTATTCCGGTTTTTTTTCCCAACTCCTGGGCGGCCTCTATTGTGCGACTATAAATCTGACACAGGTTCATTCCCGCTTTCAAAAAAGCCGGTGCCAAATGATGAGCTACATTTCCCGCTCCGATTAAAGCAATTTTTTTATTCTTCATGATCACCAAAAGCAATATTCTTGGGCTTTATCTTCCCTTCTTTTAAATAATTTGTCAACCGTAAACAAGCTGTGCATATATCTTTGTAAAAAACTTCTCCTATCAATACCAATTTGCCATCAACATATTCCAGGTGTTTAAAAGTTCCGGAAGAATCAGTTTTATTGAGTAAGATCAAATCCTTACCCGGAATAAAGGTATGAGTCATTTGATTGCGCAGTTTATCATATAGAAAATAATTTTCGTTCAATAAACGATATCTACCACCGAATAACCGGGTTACTCCGGCAGCAAATCTTTTTGCAGATTGCCCTTTGGCTTTCATTGGTTTATTGTCCAGGAAACTCCCTAACACTTCAATTGCCTGTCCCATTAAGACAAATTGCATATAAGAAAGGTCCATCCGTTGCAGTTTTCCCAGTTCCTGAACAATTACTTCATCTAGAAACAATTTAATTTGCCTGATTTGTTCTTCATTTTCCATATATGTTGCCAAAATTAAAGTAAATTATTGAGATTCGGAAATCGGGTTTTTGTATCTTTGTAAAAAATTTATGTGGCTATGATTTTATTAAATGATTGCATAGAAAACGGTGAAAAATTTTCAGAAAAAATATTTGAAACAGGGTTTAGTATATACGAAGTAATCCGTATATTTAAGGGGCATCCTATCTTCTTAAAAGACAATTTGATGAGACTGGCCAATTCACTAAAAAAATCAAATATTGACATTCAGGTGGAAAGTTTAAAGATACCCGATAAATTGAAACGTTTTATTGAATTGGAGCATATCAATGAAGGTAATCTGAAATACGTACTGCATTTCACAAACGACCAGCTCAATGAGTATATTTTTCAAATACCTCATTCCTATCCCTCCGCTCAGGATTATTCAGCTGGAGTTCCCACCATTACCCATGAAGCAATCCGCGAGAATCCAGAAGTAAAATATATCAATACAGATTTGCGCAGTCTTACCAATCGTTTAATCCAGGAAAACAAAGTATACGAAATTTTATTAGTGGACCGTGAAGGTTTCATTACGGAAGGTTCCCGTTCAAATGTATTCTTTATTAAGGATAAAACACTATATACTAGCCCACTGGAATATGTTTTGCCAGGAACCAGCCGGAAAAGAGTATTTGACATTTGTAAAAAACACCATATTCCTGTGATCGAAAAACGGATTGCCTGTAAACGTATCGGAGAATATGATGCCGCATTTTTGACAGGTACTTCTCCCCTGATATTGCCCATCAACCGCATTGATCATACTGTTTACACTACAACAAATCCATTCCTTCAGGAATTAATGCGATATTATTTTGCATTACTAGAAAAGTAGTTTTCATATCTTTTAAGAAGAATTGAACTTAGATACTTTTTTTTAAACTCATTTTTTTATAATATTGCAAAATAAACCTGACAAAGTTCGATGTATGAGGGCTTTGTGAGTTAATTCCATTTATTCGCGACTTACATTTGGCATGAAATACGTTGTTTCTATTATTATTATAGGCCTGCTTCTTTTTCTCAAACCCTGGGAACTAAGTTTGGCAGGAGATAGTACGAATACGCAACAGGATACAACCCTGAATTTTTCATCTATTTTTTTAGATTCCATCAACTTACTTCCTGCCAATCAGGTTATTAGAAACGAAGATTCTGAATTGGACATGACCCGTAAATTCGATCGGCTGATCGAAAAATTCATACAAAAATGGGAATTAAAAGGAGCTTCTTTTGCTCTGATGAAAGATGATCGCCTGATATATAGTAAAGGGTATGGTTGGGCTGATGCTGAATTAAATATTCCCATGGATGTAATGCATGTTTTCCGAATAGCTTCTGTATCAAAACTTATTACAGCAGTAGGAATCATGAAATTGCAGGAAGAAGGTAAGTTGAATTTGGCTGACCCGGTATTTGGGAAAGAGGGAATTTTAAATGATTCTATCTTCATGGATATAAAAGACCGGAGAACGACAAAAATAACAGTAGAAAATCTGCTCCGGCATCAGGGAGGATATACCATAACTTACGGAGACCCGATGTTTTGTCCTATTACTGTCGCTCAAAAAATGAACGTCCCACCCCCTGCTGATTTGAACACCATGATCCGTTTCGTATTATCCCGCAGACTAAGTTATACGCCTGGAGAATCAACTGCTTATTCTAATATCGGTTATGGTATCTTATCTAAAGTAATAGAGAAAGTTTCGGGGGAAGATTATGAAACTTATATCCGGAAACATATTCTCTTACCAGCAGGTTGTTTTGATATGCATCTGGGTAAGAATCTTTATGAAGACAAATTTCCTAATGAAGTCAAATATTATGAAGTTTCCAATGCAGAACCAATCCCTGCTTGTGATGGTAGTGGGGAATTAGTTCCACGCAGTAACGGTGGAAATAATATTGAGGAACTTTATGGTGCAGGAGGTTGGGTAGCTTCTCCTTCCGAATTATTGCGTTTTTTGGCTACTATTGATAACAATCCAACTATTCCGGATATTTTAACCCCATCCTCCATAGAATACATGACTCAAAATGTTCCCAATACTTTGCCAATCGGTTGGATTGGAACAAACAATAAAGGGGAATGGATGCGTACGGGTACATTAGCAGGTACAAGTGCCCTGATGAAAAGACAATCAGACGGTTATTCCTGGGTATTTCTGACAAATACCAGCAGCTGGAAAGGTTCACATTTTCCTTCCTATATCGATAGGGCTGTTAATAAAGCAATGGCAACAGTAAGTGAATGGCCTAAAAGGGACTTGTTTGAAATGCAAAGCATGGACCATGAAAAATTACTTGTCATCCGTTGAATATCCCTTAAAGATTCTTTTAGTTCCTAATGCTTTTAAAGGTAGTCTGGAAGCTCCTGAGTTTTGCCGGATCATGGTTGAAGAACTAAGTTCCGGCTATATAGCTCCAATTGCTTTGCCAATGTGTGACGGAGGAGATGGAACTGCGCCTATATTAGCTTCTTATTTGAATTTTCTTCCGGTAAACATGGCATCAGTAGATGCTTTAGGACGTCCTAAAATAGTCACCTATTATACGGGCTCTGATATGGCAATTGTCGACCTTGCTAGTGTATGCGGATTAAAAGATTTATTGTCCTCGGAATATGACGTCTTCAATACCCATACTGCTGGTCTGGGAAAAGTATTGGTACAGATTCAAAAGCAAGGGATACACCGGATTTTATTGGGTGTGGGAGGTAGTGCCAGTATAGATGGCGGACTTGGAGCTTTAGTAGAAATGGGATTGAAAATTGTAAAATCAAATAATCAGTATCAGAACCATTTACTTGAATTACAAGATATTGACATCAGTATACTTAAAGAAAACTTTAAAAACTCAGAATTATTTATTTTATGTGATGTAGAAAACCGGCTTTGCGGGAAAGAAGGAGCTGCTGCAACTTTCGGTCCGCAAAAAGGGGCATCCCCTTTACAAGTGTCTAAACTGGATGCTTCCCTTTGCCATTATGCAAACTTACTTCTGTCAAAAAACGGCACGGATATTTTTTCTTTAAGGTATGGCGGAGCTGCCGGAGGTATAGCTGCAGCCTTTTATTCACTGCTAGGTGCACAATTGGTATCGGGAGCAGAATTTTGTCTGAAACTATCTGATTTTGACCGCTTATTGCCTGAAATGAATTTGGTGATCACGGGTGAAGGTAAACTGGACCGTCAAAGTTTACAAGGTAAACTTCCGGGCGTTATTGCAAAGCGTTGCCACCAGCATCGGGTGCCTGTCATTGCTATTGCAGGTATGGCAGATCCCTTACTTCCCGGTTTTGACCAGATTTATACCTTAACCGAATATGCCGGAAATCCCAAAACTTCCATACAATACCCCGAACCGTACTTACGGCGTATAGCTAAAGATTTAAAAAGAGATATCCTAAAATTAATTTAATTTCTCTACTTTTCTTTGAGTTTTAATTTCAATTTGCAACTTTTGTATAGAAGTCAGTAAGTGTATTGAAATACATCAATACGTGTGTAAATACCTAAAACCAACAAAATATGGAATTTAAAATTTTAACCATTAATCCAGGGTCTACCTCAACCAAAATAGCTGTTTTTGCTAATGAACGTGAAGTTTTTTCCAAGACATTACGGCATTCAGCACAGGAATTAAGTGTTTTTCCAACAGTAGCTTCTCAATTTCAATTTCGAAAAGAAATGATCTTATCTACATTGCGACAGGAAGGATTTGATGTTTATCAGCTGCATGCAATTGTTGGCAGAGGAGGTTTGGTTAAGCCTATAGAATCTGGAATATACGAGGTAGACGAAACATTGGCCCATGATCTCGAATATCCGATCATGGGTGAACATGCTTCAAATCTGGGAGGTTTAATTGCAAGGGATATCGCGAAAGAACTCAATACAGGTATAAAAGCTTATATTGCAGATCCGGTTGTCGTAGATGAAATGGAAGAAACAGCCCGAATATCCGGACATCCTGCGATTCCAAGGGTATCTATCTTTCATGCCTTGAATCAAAAAGCGATTGCCCGTACCTATGCCAGAGAAATAGGAAAGGAATACGAAGAACTGAATTTGATTGTGGCTCATCTGGGAGGCGGAATCTCCGTCGGAGCACATTGTCATGGACGTGTCATTGATGTAAATAATGCTCTTGACGGAGAGGGACCGTTTTCGCCTGAACGTTCCGGAGGCTTACCAACTGGTTCATTGGTAAACTTATGTTTCAACGGTAAACCGAAAGCCGAAATAAAGAAAATGCTAAAAGGGGAAGGAGGTGTCGTTGCCTATTTAGGTACTAACGATATGCGTATCGTAACTGAAAAAGCAAATGACGATCCTCAATATGCCCTGATAAAAAATGCCATGTGCTATCAGATTGGGAAAGAAATAGGTGCTATGGCTACCGTTCTGAAAGGCAAAGTAGATGCAATATTACTTACTGGTGGAATTGCCTATGCCGGCAGTATAACAGATTACATAAGCGAAATGGTCAGTTTTATTGCAACTGTAAAAGTTTATCCTGGTGAAGATGAGATGTGTGCTTTAGCTATGAATGGATTGATGGTGCTTCGTGGAGAAGTTCAGGCCAAAAAATACTGAATTTCTTAAAAACAGGGACGTGATAACAACATCAAGGTTTCACCACATCCCTGTTCTTTTTCTTCCTTGTAAAAATAAATCTTTTTTCATCAGAGAGATCAGCATCATAATGGAATCCCTCCCATTCAAATGTTTTCATTTTTTCCTGCGATTCAATCCGGTTCAGTAAAAGGAAACGTGTCATCGCACCTCTGGCTAGTTTAGCATAGGTACGAATGGTTTCATACGTTCCGTTTCTTTCTTCCTTAAATTCCGGAGTTATGATCTGTACTTGCTGTTCCAATAAAGTCATATTAAAAGCACCTAAGACATCCAAACTTGCCAAATTGACTAGTATTCCCCCTGTGTTTAAGACATCCTTAATTAAAACAGGAGTAAGTTTTGGAAACCAATAATCATATAAATTTTTACATTCCAAACCTCTTAATTTTAGCATATAAGCAAGCCGGTAAGCTTGAATTCCATCCAGGGGTCTTAGTAGTCCATATAGAATTGAAATAATCCTCAAATGTTTCTGAGCATACTGAAAGTCTTCTTTAGAAAAACTACCGGCATTAATATTCTTAAAAACACTTCCGTTATAGGCTAATATAGCCGGGCATACAGGATTATCCGGTTGAGCAAATTGCTGGTAGCGCTGGTAATTTTCCTGTGCAAGTGGTTGACTGATTTTTAAGAGTTTTTCTAATTCTCCGGCAGAATATTGCCGCATAATATCAACCAGAATCTCTGTTTCCTTTCCAAATAAAGGAGATGTCATACTCTCACCTATAGATTCTCCGGTCATATTCATAGTCTTTGCCGGGGACAAAATAATCATCATATTTTTATTTATTTCTATTTTTCCACACTGTAAAGTTATAGATTTCGGTTGAGATATTTTATTGTTTGCAACTTTTATCGTATATTTGCCGTGTATTTGAGAATTGAATCAGTTTGTATTTAAAGTACTTGCCTTCATTTTTAATGTATCGTTAAGTAAACTTTCCTTCGGCTATCAACCTCATTGCAAGAATTAATTTATTTTTTAAAGTTTTTACTTAATGAACATTTACATTTCAAATTTAAGTTATGCCGTAAACGACGGAGACTTAAAAGAATTATTTGGTGAGTACGGAGAAATTACTTCTGCAAAAGTAATTACAGACCGTGAAACAGGAAGATCACGCGGTTTTGGATTTGTGGAAATGGCTGACGATACTCAAGGTCAGAAAGCGATAGATGAATTGAATCAGGCAGAATATGACGGCAAAGTAATTAACGTAACTGTTGCGCGTCCCAGAACTGAACGTCCTGCAGGTAACCGTGGAGGGTATTTCAAAGAACGCAGAGAAAGAAGGTATTAACGGATAATATTTCCGGAAATATTTTTTTCTGATGAATCAGTAGTCTCTTTTTCATTGAAAAATCTGAGACTACTTTTTTATACCTTTACAATACGGCCTAATTTGACATACCAGACATATCCTTCTATTTTCTTATACCCCATTTTATATAACGTATTGTAATAAAAGCGGACTTGTTTCAGATACTTCGGTTCTTCACTCTGCCCAAATTTGTAATCAATGACCTGAAGGATTCCATTTTTGAGGATTACCCGATCAGGACGGACTTTTTTTCCTCCGGGAAATAAAATATCTTTTTCAGTAATTACACAACAATCTTCTGTAAACCATTCAGAAGCAATCGGGGTATTTAAATAATTCAGTATCTTCGCCCGGTATGTGTTTTCTTCACCTTTATTAATCAGTCCTTCCAGATAAGCCTGACGGACAGCTTGATTAATATCTGAAATAAATTTTATAGATTTAAATATTTCGTGTAGCAGCTTTCCTTCTTCAATAGCCGATAAAGTTGTATCTCCAGGTTCTGTATAATCCTGAAAACGATATTTTACACTAATACGGTTTTCGGGATACCAGACAGGATAATTTTCTAATCGGTGAGAAATAGAAACAGTAGATTCTGTGTTAGCAGCCATCCGTTTCTCTCCCAATTTAAAACTGGCTTCTTCTTTTAATTCATTCCCCATATCAGCTAAAACCTGCCAGATAAAAGCACCGATATCAGCCATAGAAATACTACCATCCTTATTCTGTTTAGGGCGGTAGGGACGTACATATAATTCTAGCTTTGCCCGTGTCAAAGCAACATATAATAAATTCAGATTATCAATGTAAGCTTTCAAATGCTCATCAAGATAATCCTCCCTGAAAATGGTCGCCGAGAGTTTAGCTGAATAGTTTAAAGGAGCATATTCTAAATCATTGAATCCCTGAATATCATTATTACACCAAATCCGTCTCACCGGACGTACACTATCCAATTCCCAACAACAAAAAGGTAAAATGACATATTTAAATTCCAGACCTTTGGATTTATGAATCGTTAAGATGCGTACCGCATCAACTTCTTCCGAAGTAGACAATACCCGTTTTCCCAGTTCCTTTTCCCACCATTCTAAAAACAGGGTGATACTATTCGAATTATTACTTTCATATTCATATATAATATCTTGAAAAGCAATTAAATATGGAATTTCCTGTTCTTTCTCTTTTAAAGCAAAATGATCGATAATGGTTTCTATGGTCTCATATAAGGAATAAGACATAATGACTTCAGCTCTCCATTCGAAATTGGTATGCAAAAATTCAAATAACTCTACTTCCTTTATATTTTTGAAGATCTTGTGTAAAGAAAGATTTTCTGTATCTCCTGTAAAAAGATGATAATAATGGAGAATGACAGCTTTATTTACCAGATCATAAGGTTCTGTAATATAATGTAATACAGCAACAATAAACTGGATATAAGGGGATGACCAGACGAACAACGAATCATTTGAAATAAAATTAACCGGTATATCAACTGTTTTATTATACTCCATCAAATAATCAGCAACAAAAGCCCCTTCTTTTCCTCCTCTTACTAAGATAACAATATCGCTCAGCTTTCCACCTCTTTTTAAAATATCCAGGATGATAGCGACGACATCTGTCATAATCATTTGTTCCCCTCCTTCCTCCTTCTTTTCCGGTCCGAATGTAATATCTACATAACCTGTACGCTGTTGTCTTGAGGTTTGACGCAACCCTTGGTAAGCCTGAAGAATTGTTTTGGCCCGTTCATCCTCTTCTCCGGTATCGTTTATATATAACCGGTTTAAGGTACAAGCTGCCGTTTCGAAAAAATCATTATTGAAAGCCACAATCTCCTGTGCACTACGCCAATTATCTTTTAAAAAGATATTATTCACTCCAAGATTTCGGAACTGATCTTCCACTCCGTTGGCAAGCAACCTCCAATCCCCATTCCGCCAGCGGTAAATACTTTGTTTTACATCTCCAACAATCATTACCTTCGCACCTTCCCCCAAACTGTTGACTACTAAGGGACGAAAATTTTTCCACTGCATAGCTGAGGTATCCTGAAACTCATCAATCATCAGATGTTTATAATAATTCCCACATTTTTCAAACAAAAACGAAGTATCATTGTTAGCAATTAATAAATTCAGAATATGCGTTGTGTCACTCAGCAGCATCAGGCCTTTCTCATTGCAATAAGCCCTTACCTCCTGGTACAAGTCATTTAATATTCCCAATTGGTAAAGATTACCAGAAAGTTGAGTTGCTGAAAGATAATATTTATATCTCCCATCAAAAATATCCAGAGCTTCTTGCAAATAGCGCATCAATTCCGGACAAATATCTTCAATCTTTCCTTTATTGACAGCATTCTTAGTGACCCATGTATCAGGATCTTCAGCCCCCTTACGTATTGTCATGGTAGGCTCACTAAAATTACCAGCTTTCAATTTATAAAACCAGGATGCACACCCAGCCTTTCCCCCTTTAAAGTCTCCTAATTCCAGTGAAACATTTTGTATGGTTTGCAAAGCCCGGTCAGCAATGTTTGTCAGTTTTTGTTCAAACTCCTGGATAATCGTATTTAAAAAGTGTTGATAGTTTTTTAAAAAGTGTTTGTCTTCAAATTTTTCCAGAATATGCTTATCAAAAAGCATATAATTTTCCCGGAATAATTCAGCACCTAAATCAGCAATTTTATTTTTGACACTCCAAGATTTTCCTTCCTCAACACTACTATTCATTAATTCACTGATCCAATTACGCAATTCCGGATATTCTTTTATTTGCTGCATGACTTTATCCACAGCCTTGATCAATACAAAGTCGCTATCCAATTCTACATTATACCCGGGAAAAATACCTAATTCACGGGTAAATGCCTTAATTATACGTTGAAAGAAACGATCGATTGTAGTAATAGATAAACGGCCATAATCGTGAAGTAACATTGTTCTCAATAACGAAGCTTTGTTTTTCAACTGTTCGTCATTTAACTTCAAGTCTTGTTTCAGAAGCTTTCCATAATCGCTTTTCTCCCCCTCTGCCAATCGGTGAAGCTCATTCATGATCCGGGATTTCATTTCTTCAGTTGCTTTATTGGTAAAAGTAACTGCTAAAATATTTTTATATTCAACCGGAGATTCAAAAATGATCCTGAAATATTCCAGAGTTAGTGCGAAAGTTTTCCCGGAACCGGCAGAAGCCTTATAAATATCAAGCATACCCTATTCTTCTTCAAGATTCATCATTTGATTAAGTATATTCCTCTGTTTTATACGTTCTTTTATTGCTTGCAGATACCACTTAAGGTAACGGGAGGATAAGTTAGTAATTTCTTTTTCTTTTGCTATGGCTTCTGACCGATTCAAATATTCCAAAGCCCTGTCAAAATCTCCATTACTTTCGCATGCCCAGGCAAGATTTATACCAGCTTTCAATCCACGTTTATTGGGTTGTTTTAACAACACTTCCCAAATTTTCACCGCTTCATCTTGTTTTCCGGATTGCCAAAGAATATCCCCCATCCTTAACACTTTTCCCAGGTTATATAATCTTCGTTCTGTCAGTTTCCACGAAGGAATGATTCTATGGGCATAAGCGTTGCCTTCGTCCCAAAATGCAGCCCGCATTTCAGGTAACAGATTCTCTTCCCAATTATTATATACAATACCAGGCAACCTGTTTTGCAACATGAATCCATCTATTGGTTTTTCTATCCCACACTGGTACATTCTCACAGTCCATTTACAATTGATGTCCCCAGCCCAAATATCATATTGAATCATTTCCAGAGAAATAATATAATCTACATGAAATCTTTTGCACCAGGATTCCACAGAATCTTTAGGTAAGGCAGGAGGAACAGTCCGGGCATCCACTTCAGTACGTGTTTGTTCAGTCAAACATACCACAGTATCATATCCTATGTCAGTCATGACATAATTTAAACCGTTTGCAAAATCCCTGATTAAACTGATTTCGGTTATGTCATCTGTAAATACAACCGGAGTTACTTTTCTACGTATATTCCTGTCCAGTAAAGCAATCTTTTTTCCCTTCTCAATTTGCAACTTGGAAGGTTGCAGGACTTCCACTTCTATCAACCGATAGGAAGCACAGGAAGTAAATGCCGCTACTACTAACCCTATGATTAGTCCACGAAAAATCTGAGTAAAAACCATTCTATACATAGCAGTAAAAGTAAGACAAGCCCTGATATTTTCATTCTGCTTTGATCAATAAACTCTGTTTCGCTCTTATACAAAGGCTTTTATTTATTGTTTTCAAGCAATAATTGTACCAAACACTCCCTATTTTTAAAGGACGTCAATTGTCCATCTGTTTTATACAATTCAACAGTGATAATAGTTTCTCCCATATCTCCGTAGAATACAAACGGCAAGCTCCGGTAATGTGGAAGTTTTTTTAATTTGAAATAGGCAATTGCCAGTGCCCAAAGGATAGCAGGAAGAATCCACCAATAAGAATATTCAAATACCACCCGGAAATAATTTGAAATTTTAGATTTACGTTTAAATATAAAATTTATTATTTAATAAATTAATTCATCAAGTTTATTAGACTCTAAGTACTTAAAGTATGGCTTCAAAAACTTAATGAACTCCAATAAACGTAAATCTAAATTTAAAATCGTAACTATTACATATTCATTCCCCCGCAGACATGGATAACTTGTCCTGTAACATATCCGGACAAATCAGAAGCCAGGAATAAACATACTTTTGCAATATCCTCCGGTGTCCCTCCTCTTCTCAACGGAATTTTTGCAGCCCATTCTTTCCGGACATCTTCCGGCAATTGTGCAGTCATATCTGTAATAATAAATCCCGGGGCAACAGCATTAGCACGGATATTACGGGAACCCAGTTCCTTTGCCACGCTCTTGGTGAATCCGATAATTCCAGCTTTGGAAGCAGAGTAATTTGCCTGACCAGCATTTCCACTAACTCCCACCACAGAACTCATACTAATGATGGAACCACTTTTTTGTTTTAACATAATAGCAGATACAGCCTTCGTAAAATTAAACACAGATTTCAAGTTTACATTGATAACTGCATCCCACTGATCTTCCGTCATTCTCATTAAAAGCGTATCTTTCGTAATACCGGCATTGTTCACCAAAATGTCTATCCTCCCGAATTCTTTGGCTATTTCTTCTACTGTTTCCGCAGTTTGGGTAAAATCAGCAGCATTTGAGGCATACATCTTTGCTTTCACTCCACATGCTGCAATTTCTTTTTCAGTAGCCTGGGCATTCTCATCATATTTCAGATCTGTAAAAGCAATATTTGCACCTTCTTTGGCAAAAGCCAAAGCAACAGCTTTTCCAATACCACGGGAAGCACCGGTAATCAGTGCTGTTTTTCCTTCTAATAATTTCATAATTACAGTTTTACTTCAACTAAATTTATTAGACTTTAACCGGATTAACGGTTTTTTACTATTAATTTATGGACAAAGATAATCAAACTAATTGAATGTAGCACTTACCTTCAACAGCTTAACATCAATTTTCAATGATATTACTCACCAAAGCCATAGTAATCAACTTAGAATTAAGCTTTGAGTAAACCAAATATCCCCAATGTTCAAAACGTTCTTCCGGAAGCGTTTTTATAAATGAACGGTTAATAATCCATTTAAAACCGGCATATCTTCCCCGTTTAAAACGGGGATTATTTTTCTTTGGAATTTTCATAACTGAATTTATTACACTCACCCAGCTTTTAGGTTTTAAATTTAAACATTTTCTATTGATATTCCAAATAAGAATATAAATATTATCTTTACACACAAAGAAAAAATACAAATTCCAGATTCATATTTCAGTTTGTCTGGTACTGATAACCCAGAAAATAAAAACGATAATAGTCTTACAACTCCAAAATTTTCAACCATGATGGACCAAGAAATCCAGCTTAATGACCACAACAAGCAGGAGTATCCTCCGATGCATACTGCAGAACATTTGCTCAACCAAACCATGATCCGTTTGTTTGGTTGTAAACGGTCAAAGAATGCACACATTGAAAAAAAGAAATCCAAATGCGATTATCTATTATCAAACGAGCCTACAGCAGAACAAATTGCTGAAATAGAAACAAAAGTAAATGAAGTAATCCAACAACATTTACCGGTTTGCATTGAATTTGTTAAACGGGATCAAGTTCCTGCAGGAGTTGATTTAAGTAAATTACCGGGAGATGCAAGTAAAACTTTACGAATTGTACGTATTGGAGATTATGACACTTGTGCCTGTATCGGACAACATGTTCACAATACGGCTGAAATCGGAAGATTCAAAATCATCAGTACTGATTTCGAAAATCATATTTTACGAATCAGGTTTAAACTTGAAGCTCAATAAAAAGGGTTATATAAAGGGAGCTGAGAACAAGCTTCCCTATATCTTGGTTAACCGTAGACTATCATAAAAAAGCGTGTCAAAAAAATTATCCACTGTTTTTGACACGCTTTTGCAAGGACTAAAAAATCTTACATATTCACTCCAATGATTCCTTTCTTAGAATTTTCAATAAACTCGATTAAATAGCTGATTTCAGGATTCAGAGGGATAATCTCTTTTATTCTGCGAATTGCGTTTTCCAGGCTTGTACTACACTGATATATTTGCCGGTAAGCTTTGGCTATATCATCAATTATCGTTTCAGGCAATTGTTTTTCTTTAGACAGTATAACGGCATTGATACCGTAATACGTAATCGGATTATGAGCTGCAACAATAAAAGGCGGGACATCTTTATTTGCCCGGCAACCGTCTTTTAGTAAAGCCCAGCTTCCAACGTGACAACCATGTTTCAGAATCACGTCATTACCCAAAATAGCACAATCATCAATCACACAATTTCCTGTTGTCTTTGCCCCGTTTCCTAACACACAATTATTTCCTAAATGAGTATCATGGGCCAAATGTACTCCTTCCAATAAAAAGTTGCCATTCCCTACAATTGTACAATCTGTAGTATTAGTACCCCGGTTTATAATCACCTTTTCCCGGATGGTGTTATGATTACCGATCTTCAATAAAGTGTCTTCTCCTTTAAACTTAAAATCCTGTGGAGTAGCGCCAATAATAGCTCCTTGATAGACAATGTTATCTACTCCCATACGGGTTCCGCTTAGGATACTGGCATAGGGCATTATCGTACAATTGTCACCAATTTCAACATTTTTGTCGATATAGGCAAAAGGGTGAACTGTTACATTCTTCCCGAGTTTTGCTTCCGTATCAATATAAGCTAATGGACTAATCATAATAGAATAATTTTAAAGTTTAACAATCACTTTACTCCTCCTCCTAAAGCATGATACAAATTCACAACGGCTTGCAGTTGCTGATAGCGATCAGAAACTCCCGACAATTGAGCGTTAAGCAAAGATTGTTGTGCAGTCAATACTTCCAGATAAGTAGAAGTCCCTAAAGTTAATAATTCCTGCGTATACTCCACAGATTTTTGTAAAGCATTTATTTGTTCCGTCCGCTGTAAGGATTTCTGTTTAGCCGATTCATATAAGCTCAGGGCATCACTCACATCAGCACCAGCATTCAATATCGCCTGTTCAAAACTCAACATGGCTTCCTGCTGTTGTGCTTTTGCAATTTTTAAACGAGCGATATTGGCACCACGGTAGAAAAGAGGTTGGGTTAAAGAGCCTAATGCTGAAGCAATCATCTTGCCTGGATTCAGAATCATATTCCCTGCCTGATTTGTCCAACCATATGTTCCGCTGATTGTTAGAGACGGATAAAAGGCTGCACGGGCTTCATTAGCATTATAGTAGGTACCAGCCAAAGCCATCTCTGCTGCTTTCACATCGGGACGCTTGGCCAATAATTGTACGGAAACCCCAGCTTCCAGAATAACAGGCAAATGTTGTTTTTTTAACTGTCCCCGTTCTATATGTTGCGGTGCTTGTCTTAATAATAAAGACAAAGAATTTTCTACCTGACGGATCTGATCCTTCAAATCTGCAATAGAAGCCATCACTGCATGATAGTTGGCCTGACTTTGCACAACTCCTGCTTCATTGACCATGGCGGCTTCTTTCATAGCCTTCATGGTTTCCACATTCTTAGCCCACAAGACAGAAGTTGTTTCCGTGATCTGCAATTGCTCATCCAACATCAACAGGGAAAAGTAATAATTGGCAATAGCGGCCACCACCTGGGTTTGTACAGCTTGTTGATAAGCTTCACTTTGCATCAGGGCAGCTTTAGCTGCCCGTTTGGTATTCAATAGTTTACCGAACAAATCGATTTCCCAGCTAGCAGAAACAGGCAGCGACCAACTCCAGGATCCCTGTTTTTTATCAAAACTACTTACTCCTCCCTGAGGAGCTAATGTTAGTGAAGGTAAATACGACAACCGCGAAGTCATCAAGCTCGCTCTGGCTTCCTGTACTTTCAATAAAGCAGTCTGCAAATCTACATTTCTCTCCAATCCCAAACGAATCAAAGATTGCAGATAAGGATCTGTAAAAACTTTTTCCCAGGGCAGATCAGCCATATTAT
>URJC01000012.1 GCA_900548135.1 uncultured Odoribacter sp.
AGCAAATAATGATGCGGTGCGGTTGGAGTTGTGCTGTGCGGGGAAAAATGAAAACGGCCATTGGGTTTACAGGGGTTTAGTTCCGCCACAAACTTTGGAAACCGGTTATTTGTTAGTGGTGGCGGAAGGGCAGGTGGTGACTGAAACTGCCCCATTCAAATCCCTTCTTTTAGAGGCAGGGAAGGGAGTTGCCTTTCAGTTTCGATTGCCGGATATGAAATAAACGATTAAGCCGGGAGCAAAGCCTGGCTTGCTTGAGCTTGGCCGAGGCGAGAGTGATTGTAAACGACAGTTTAAAATAACGTAAAATACCTGATATGATGAAAGAATCTGAAAAAATTCTATATTACTTCCGGCATAGCAGTTGTGTAGGATTGTTAGTCGGAACCTGTTTGTTGGCGGGATGTTCTGATGATCCGGATACAGAAAAGGACGTTCCTGTAGGGCCTGATGTGGAAAAGACTGTTGTTCGTCTGAAAGCGGAAACCGGATTGAAACCGGATGCGGCTGTGGGGGTTTTTATGCTTCCACGGGGAGGTTGGTTGCCCGAGGACGTATGTCCTGGTGCGGACAATTTGAAGTATAAACTTTCGGATACCAGTACGGGAGTGCTTGTGGCGGAAGATGGCAATACACTTTTCTGGCCGGAGTCGGATAAAGCGGATTTTGTGGCTTACGCTCCTTACATAAATGCAGTTGCTGCGGAAGGATATCCCATTTCGGTGGTTGATCAGAAAAAAGTGTCGGAGGAAAATGTACTTTATGCCAGAAAGACGGGAGTACTTGTCAGTGAGGCAGATGAGGTGAAATTGTCGTTTGAGCAGGCTTTGTGCAAGGTAACATTGAATTTAAAAGCGGGGGAACTGTTGGATGCGGATTTGGTAAAGGAGATTACTCCGGCAAACGTGACTTTCAACCGTATACCACTGAATGCCCGTTTGGATTTGGCTGACGGGGAGGTGATACCGGAAAAGACTACAGGCGTCGTTCATCCTTTAAAGGCGGAAAATGCGGATGAGGGGTATGACGTTACTTTTTCGGTTGTGCTGATACCGCAGGAAAAAGGCCGTTTTTTGAGACGTAGTATTTCTTTCAGCATAGAGGGACGGAATTATTCAGTGGAAATAGGGGATTATACCTATCCGATGGAGGTGAATGATGACCATATTGTAATGGGAAAGACGGAGTTTGAGCCTTGGGATATTCGGGATGGAGGTACGTTGAAGGACATGACGGAGGCATGGACTCCGGGCATGCCTTATGTTCCGTATCCCGGTATGCCGCTTCAAAGCGAAGGCAAAAGAATATATCTGATTGTCTGTGATGCGGATTCCCATGGAGAAAAAATTATGGAGGTGTTGAATAATCGCGGGTGGGCATACTCTATAAATACTGTGGATCAGAAAAATCTGCCTCAATGTTTTTTTCCGGTACATCCGGATATCGATTTATATTTGACGGAAACTTATGCAGATCCGAATCCTGAAAATGCTCCGTGTGATATTCTGAGTGCTTCTACTTCCGGATTTAATCTGGAAGGGGCAAGGAAGAATTTCAAGATTATGATGGATAAAAACAAATTCCCGGAATTCCCGTTGGTCATTACGAGTGCCGGTAATGGGACCAATATGTTTACTCAGGAAGCCTGGGATTTCTGTTTGGAATACGGGACATTGGAGTGGGATGATATTGTCCGTATAAAAGGTTGGGAGATAGGTGAGGATGGACGGTGGAGCGATGAGCAGGCTGCCTGGTATAAACCAGGTGATGTTAGTGCTGCATATATCATCCAGGATGTGGATGGCTTGGGACATGCAAAAGATTATATTGTTGTCGGACGGGATGACGGCAGGGGTAACAAACCTGGTCCGATCTTGAAAGACCGTTGGATTTGTACTTACTATTCGTTTAGAATATTTGATGTGAAAACGGACGGAACCAGTTTCAGTACTCCTTATGTGGCTAAGATTGCAGCGGAGATTAAACGCCGTGCTCCCCATTATACGAATGACGAGATTGCCCAATTGATTTTTTCTACGGCGGATGACCTGGGTGAGCTGGGCTGTGATGAAGTTTATGGCTGGGGACGGATGAATCCGGCTAATATTTGGGAAGAGTTGACACGCAGAGGATATTGATGAAAGACAGGCAAGTTGGATTTCGTTTTGAAAAATGATTATTTTATTATATACCAGATTAATTGAAAATTTATGAAAAGCATATTATTTTTAAGTTTGTTTTTTCTGAACATGTTATCGTCTGCCCAGGACCGTTCTATCCAATTTGAGACGACTTCGTTTAAAATGGCTTTGGATAAAGCCCGGGAGAACGACAAATTGTTATTCGTCGATTGTTACACCTCCTGGTGTGGTCCCTGTAAAATGCTGGCTAAAGATGTCTTTACCAATAATGAGGTGGCCGATTATTTCAACAAGAATTTTGTTGCATTTAAAGTCGACTGTGAAAAAGGAGAAGGACCCGGGATCGCTAAGCAATATGGAGTATCCGGTTATCCGACTTTGTTGTTTCTCGATGCAGACGGAAATTTAGTGAACAAGATCGTAGGTGCTACAGCCCCGGCAGCTTTTCTGGAAAAGGTGAAAAAAGGACTCGATCCTGAAACTTCTTTATACGGGAAAGAGAAAAGATATAAGGCCGGAGAACGTGATCGGGCCTTCGTACTTGACCTGATAGAATCCTATAAAGCGATTCGTGAAACCCAAAAAGCCAGACAAGTATCCTTGGAATTATTACCTACGCTGAGTGAACAAGAGTTATTGACGAAAGAAATGTGGAATGTCGTCAGGTATTATTATGTATCTACTTATGGTTCTGAATGGTGGAATTTTATTTTGAAACATAAAAACGATTATATCGCGGTGGTGGGAGAGAAGGCCTTAAGGGATAAGGTCGGGGAAACGTTGCATCCTTATTTATTCAGTTATAGTTATGGACGTAAAAAAGCTGGAAATAGAAAGGATTTTGAAACTTATAAAGCTTTGGTCGATGAATATCAACCCCGTCAAAAGGGGATATTGTATTCCTTTATAAAGTTAGGAGAAAGTGCCAGCTTCGACAATTTCAATGGTTATTTCAAGACTTTATTGAAAGTCGTTCCCGAAATGGATCTTTCTGAACATTACCGCTTTTTTGTAAATGCTTTGGATTTTTTAGTTAAGAACGTCGACACGAAGCAGAAACAGCAACTGTTGGCTTTGTTGAAAGATTCTGAAGCAAAACAGAGTGATTATTTTAAACCTCTGTATCAAAAATTTTATGATAAATTGGGAGAATAACTTCACCGTTTAACCGGAAAAAGAGCAGGTTGAATGTTTCCTTTATGAAAAGACGGTATGGTTTCCGGAGTACTTACCGGATTAAATCACCGATTTGCTGTACCGTGGAATTGATGGGCTATTGGAGTATAGAATTGCTGTAGAGGGATGAACTTAAAACTATTGCGGTATAGTGATTTAAAATCATAAAATTATAACTTTGCACTTTTGAAAAGTCTGCTAACTGATCAGAGAGAGGATAGAGAATATTTCAGAGAAAATATTTACCGAATTGAAGGAAAATATTTGAATTGGATGTGATCAGGCTGAGGGATATGGAATTTAGATTACGTAATATTTAACCAATTATTAAATTATTTATTGTTATTCGTTTAAATTATGGAAAATCCTTTTGATGAGCAACAGAGACCTATTCAACGCCCTACTTTTCTGATGGTGCTTTGTATTTTGACTTTTATAGGAAGCGGATGGGGAGTATTGAGTAATTTATATTCAGTTTTTACTTCTGGTTTTATGGATAATGCCACCCTGCATATGGAGCAGTATTCCAATATGGTAAATGAATTGGAAGATCAGAGTTCTGCTTCGTTTATGTCCGGTTTTTTAAATTCTTCGATGGAGGTGTTACGGGCAACGGCAGAACATGCACGGGAAATTGCTATCCTTAGTCTGGTGCTTAATTTGGTTAGCTTACTTGGTGGTATTTTGATGTTTCAGCTTCGTCGTTCCGGTTTTTATATCTATACGGCAGCTCAGGTGCTGATGTTATTTATATTACCTTATTTTGCTGGTTTTTCAACTTTGGTTATTATGGGGATGCTTTGGTCTGCTTTTATAGCTGCTATTTTTGTTGTCATGTATGCTTTGAATTTGAAATATATGCATTGAGGTTTACCGGTATAAACAATAGGCAGGACTTTAAGGGTCCTGCTTTTTTGTTTGGGGGTTAGCTGTCTGTTGTTTATCGCTTTGATAAGATCAGGAAACCGTTTGCAGGTCCGGGGGGAAGTGTGAACCGGAAGGTACTGCCCTTACCGGGAGTGGAGTTTGTGCCAATTTGTCCATGTTAATGGACAAGGATGATGTTCCCATAATACTCCTTTTACACGGAATCGGCCTATAAATTGGGTAATGTGGATTATCAGGCTGCCGGCAAATTAATTTTCACTGTTTAGTTTGGGAAGACTTTCCGTTACTTTTACCGGAATGCAAATAATCAAAGTGGATCACAGAAATATATTGAATCAGCGGCTTTCAGTTGTCTCGGTTTTATCCGGATAAATACTTAAAAATACTAAATTAATGTGTATATTAGCAACCTCATTCCTAGATATAAAAATAAATCATCATATATGCATAAAAATCTGTTTTTGTGTGGGGTATTCATTTTGTTTATGATGTCCGCAGTTATTGGGAAAGCACAACTATTGAGAATAAATGGTTGGGTCATGGATGAGAGGGGTAAACCTTTGGCCGGGGCTTCTATTCGGGTAAAAAATACTACGTTGGGAACAACAACGGATAAGGATGGAGGGTTCGTTTTGCAGCAAAGGACAGAGGGAAAAACACTGGTTGTTTCGTTTATGGGAAGAAAGACCGTTGAAATACTTGCATATCCCGGGATGCGTGTGGTGCTTCCGTTGGAAAATAAAGAACTGGAGACTGCTTTGGTACAGGTTGCCTATGGAAATTTGAGCAGATATGCCCTGACAGGTGCAGTATCATGGGTTGAAAATCGGAAGATTACTTTACGTCCTGTGACAAACGTTACTTCGGCTTTGGAAGGTACAGTGCCTGGTATCTTAGTTAATAATACTTACGGTCAACCGGGAGATGCTCCTCAGATACGGATACGGGGATTTAATTCTGTCAATGGAGTGAATGAGCCGCTCTACATTGTAGATGGCGTCCCCTTTGAAGGACGGTTAGCGGAGATCAATCCCCTGGATGTGGAAAGTGTTTCTGTTTTGAAAGATGCGGCAGCCGCAGCCCTTTATGGTAATCGTGCAGCAAACGGTGTAGTACTGATCAGCATGAAAAAAGCGGATAGCAGGAATTTGTCGATGGAATTGACTGTGCGTCAGGGAATATATGCTCAGGGGATGAAAGACTATGATTGTGTGGGTACAGATGAATTTATGGAGGTCATGTGGAAAAGCTACCGCAATTCCCTGTTGACTACCAGTGCAGGTAATTATCCTACTGTGGAGCTGGCAAATGCTAAAGCAAGTGCGTCGCTGGTTCAGAATATACTGGGCTATAATGTATACAATCTGGCGGACGACCAGCTTTTTGATGCAGAAGGGCATTTGGCAGAAGGGGCAGTGGTCAGGGAAGCGATCCGGGAAGATTTGGATTGGTATAAACCCTTATCGCGGAAAGGATTCCGGCAAGAATATTTATTGAGCGGAGGGGCGGTTCATGATATCAGTGATTATCGTTTTTCATTGGGATATATGGATGAAGAAGGTTTTTTGAAAAATGCTGGTTTTAATCGGTTGACTGCACGCTTACAGATGAATGTATCGCCTAAATCATGGTTGGGATGTGGGTTGGCTTTGTCCGGAAATCACCAGAATCAGGATATTACGGATGGAACAGATAATACTTATGTCAATGTTTTCAATGTAGCCCGTTATGTGGCTCCGATTTATCCGGTGCATTTACATGATCTCTCTACAGGGGAATATATACTGGATGAGCAGGGGAATAGAAAATATGATGATGGCAGTGCAAATGGACGTAAACAAAATGTAGGCAGAAATATTGTATGGGAAAACGAGTTAAATCAAAATAGGCTGACCAAAACTGCACTGACCGGACAGATCTATGCAGATGTGAAATTGCCGGCAGGATTCACTTTTACTTTGAAAGGTGACTTGTATTTGGCAAATCAGGAAAGGAGGAAGTTTCTGAATACAGAAATCGGCGATGGTATCGGTGTGGGTTGGAATTATCGTTACCAATACCGTTTTAAGCGTTATGTTTTTCAAGAACAATTAAACTGGTTACGCCAATTTGGAGAACACCAGGTAGGAGTGTTGCTGGGACATGAAAATTATTATTACGATTATCAATATACAGGTTTGGCAAAGTCAGACCAGATCTTACCGGATAATCTCGCTTTAAGTAATTTTATTTCCATGAAAGGTTTAACTGGTTATTTGCAAAATTACCGTACAGAGAGCTATTTAGGAAGGATTCGTTATGACTATGGCGGGAAATATTTTGCGGAGATTGCTTTCCGGAGGGATGGTTCCTCCCGTTTTCATCCTGATCATCGTTGGGGGAATTTTGGAAGTGTCGGATTAGCCTGGCTTATTTCACGGGAGAATTTCTTACAGGAAATCAATTGGTTGAATTATCTGAAATTACGTTTTTCTTATGGGGAAGTGGGTAATGATGCTAGTTTGGATTATTATGCCTGGATGTCTTTGTATAAAATTGTTGTGAATGGAGGTAATGCAGCAGTTTATAAATCTCAGCATGTGGCAGAAGATATTAAATGGGAAGCGAATGTTTCTTATGATGCAGCTTTGGAGGCTCGTTTGTTTAAGCGTCTAAATCTGACATTGGAATATTTTGATAAACGTTCGAAAGACTTGTTGTTTGATGTTGCTTTGCCTTTGTCTGCAGGGGCTACTTCAACAGATGCCAGTGAACTGGCCAGTATAACCCGTAATTTAGGGAGTGTTTCTAACCGGGGATGGGAATTTTCTGCTGATATTGATCTCATTCATACAACAGCCTGGCATTGGAATATCGGATTGAATGCGACGGTGATGAAAAATAAAATTCTCACTTTACCAGAAGAAAACAGGAAGACAGGTATTGTGGTGGCTGGTCAAAATCAAAAATATATGGAGGGACACAGTATTTACGAATGGTGGCTTCCGTTATATGCAGGAGTGGATCGGTTGACAGGAAATGCTTTGTATATCCCGGACCAGGAAAAATACTATATGGAGAATGCGGAAGCAGGGAAAGATCCTTTTCCGGAGGACGATCTGGTGAAAATAGGAGATACTTACTATACCACCAATACCAGTTTTGCGCGTAAAGATTGGTGTGGAAGTGCCTTGCCTAAGTTGTTCGGTAGCTTTTCTTCGGATCTGAGCTGGAAAGGAATTTCATTTTCTGCCTTATTTACTTATTCTATAGGTGGTAAAATTTACGATGAATCTTATGCTTCCTTAATGGCTACCGGTAAAACTCCAAGGGCAGTTCACCGGGATATATTGAACTCCTGGGAGAAAGTTCCGGATGGAATGACCGAAAATTCTCCTGACCGGATTGACCCGGATGGAATCCCTGTTGTGAATGCTGATCTAAGTGTCCGTAATAATGCTGTTTCTTCCCGTTTTCTGATTGATGGCTCTTATTTGTGGGTGAAAAATATCACGGCTGCCTATACTCTACCGGGTAATGTAGTGAAGAAGTTGGATCTGCAAGGGATTCGTGTTAATTTTTCGTTTGAGAATGTGGTGATGTTTACTAAAAGAAAGGGAATGAATCCACAACAATCTTTCAGGGGATTAAGTGAAGACGTATTAGTTGCACCTAGAGTGATTTCACTAGGGTTAACCATTAAATTGTAAATTATGAGGAATCAGATTCTTTTGTTCTGTATGGTTGGAATCTGCTTTATTGCTGTTTCCTGTACAGGAGATTTTTTGGATACTGCTCCGGAAAACCAAACCGGTTCAGCAATTGTATTTGAAAAAACGGAATATGCTGATATGGCAGTAAACGGAATTGCAAAATTGATGAATACTCCATTTTTCTATCCGGATAAAAATACTCCAAAGACAGCTGAATTTAATGGAGAAGGGGCTATCAAAATGATCAATGGGAATTGGATGGGGAATCATTTTGTTTGTTCAAACCGGGATGGATATGGAGTTTTGTATAAAGGGACCAATTATATGTCGAATACTTCTTCGGTATATTGTTTTTATCCCTGGTGGTATTATTATATGATTATTGGAAATGCCAATACCATTGTTACCCACATTGCATTGGCGGAAGGGGTAGAAACTGACCGGCAACGGATTTTGGCACAGGCACTGACTTTCCGGGCGTATGCTTATACGATGCTGTCGCAAATATATTGTAAACGGTGGATGGATTCGGATGAAGGTAATGCGGATGGGGTGGTACTTCGTTTGACAGATTCATATGAAGCCCTGAAATTGTGTACGTTAAAGCAATTGTATAAACAGATATATGATGATTTGGATGAAGCTATTCGTCTCTTTAAACTTTCCGGGTTTGTAAGAGAAGGAAACAATCATCTTCCGGATATACATGTGGCATATGCGATTTATGCGCGTGCAGCTTTAGTCCGTCAGGATTATAAAACTGCTGCTGCAATGGCAGTTGCAGCCCGGGAAGGTTTTCCTTTAATGACTAATGCTGAATATAGTCAGGGATTTAATGTGCCTGTTTCTGAGTGGATTTGGAGTAGTCGTAATTCCGGCGATGAATCTATCGGGCAATATGCTTTCTTTGCCCGGATTGCTTACAATTCGAGGATTACAGAAGCTTATAATTATAGTAAGTGTATTAGTAAAGAATTGTATAACCGTATTCCTCTGACGGATATCCGGCGTCGGTTGTTTTTGAATCCCGAAGGGTACAGTTACAATTCCTCTACCGGATTGGCAAGTAAGGATTTAGCAGCTTATGCCCGGACTTTGTATGCTGATATTTACGATAAATCGCCGGTGTATGCCTATATGCAATTTAAGTTTAAGGCAAGCGATAATACGGGTGCCGGCGATGTGAATCACATCCGGGCTGCTGAAATGTATCTGATAGAGGCAGAAGCAGATTATTATCTCCATGATGAAAAAGGTGCATGTGAAGCTTTGATCGCTTTGACTAAAGATTCAGGACGTGACCCTGAATATACTTGTAGTAAAACAGGGAGAGAGTTGTTGGAAGAAATAAAGTTATACCGGGCGATAGAATTGTGGGGAGAAGGTTTTGACTGGTTTGACATGAAACGGTGGGGAGATACTATTGAACGGAAAACATTTGACAAGGGTGGAAATTTTACTGCGAAAACTGGCTTCACTACCCGGCCGGATGAAAATAATGGTTGGTGTTGGTTGATCCCTGAGCTTGAAACTGATTATAACCCCGAAATATAGTAGTTGTCCTGAAAATTTTTTCAGGACAACTTGCTAAAGGAGCTTGGTTTATTTAGTTATTATTTGTTTTTTTCCATGTTTGATGATTAGTTCAATACTTTTCAGGTTTTCAATATTGTGTAGGGGATTGTCTTTTAGGATCAACAGATCGGCTTTTTTTCCAATGTTAACGAGCCTGTTTCTTTTTCGATTCCCAGAGCTTCTGCTGCGATGAGAGTGGCAGACCGGATAGCGTCCAGAGTAGTAAAACCACATTGATTGACATACAGAGTGATTTCATCAAAAAGGAAAGGGTAGGCACGGGAGAGATCATTGATATAATCGGTACCGGCACAGATTTTGACGCCGTCCTGGTAGGCTTTTTTCACTACGTCTGCCGACCATTCCATATTGTTCACCATGCATAAATAGAGGGTTGGATCAAAGATTGCTCCCTGCTTTTTCACTGCTGTGATGAAAGGTGAGGAATTAATATGCTGGTGGTCAATTTTAGAGTAAAAAAGCTCGTAGTTTTTGAAAAAATCTTCAGACAGGGGGTCGGGGACATTTTCCCATTCCAGTAAATAGGCATGCGAGATGACTTCCATTCCTGCCTCTGCAACATCCTTGGGTTTGGCCGGAAAAAGAGCTGCGTGTCCCCATATTTTCAGTCCTTCTGCTTTTGCAGCTTTTACCAGAGGAAACAATTCTTCACGGGTAAAGCCGCCATATATTTTTATACCGGTGGCTCCGCAATTTTTAGCTGCTTTCATTGCTTGTTGCAAGTCTGCTCCTGGCTGAATACATTGTAACCAAGGAGCAAAGGTGGTATCTAGTCCGGCAACCATGTTTTTCTCCCGGTCATTATCCTTATAATAGGGTGGACCTGCAATAAAAGCGGCATAATGAATATCGGGACCTGCTATTTCTCCGGTGCGGACTCCGTTTTGTAAGTCTCTTAAAATACGGGCATCTCCTGCTGCATCGCGGATTGTCGTAATACCATGCAGTAAGAAATACTCCAAATGACGGATCCGGTCTGTCCGGCTTTCCTTAGGATCATTGGAGAGGTGAACATGGGCATCGATCAGACCAGGTATGGCATAGGCTCCTTTCAGATCCAGTGTATCGACTGAATGAGTGTGTTTGATCCGGGGGCGGATGGCTTTTATTTTTCCGTTTTGGATAAGCAATTGAGTAGGTTCACTGAATTCACCTTTCCCGAAATCCAGTATTCGAACATTCCGGAGCAATAAATCCTGACTTTGACCTTTCCAGATGGTAAAGGTCAGTAATAGAAAGAATAGAATCTTCATGGGCTTTTATTTTTTTAGAAAGATATTGATTTCTTCTTCTGTCGGATTTGTGGCTATTATTTTGCCCGAAGGGTCGATCAGGTAAACAGTTGGAACTTGGTTGACTTTATAGGCTTGGCGGACCATGCTGTTCTTAAAGCCAGCCGGATCATTCAATTGTGTCCAGGAGACTTTGTCTTCTTTTACGGCTTTCAGCCATTGTTGCTGCTGATCATCCAGGGAAATAGAAATCACTTCCAGCCCCTGTTCCTTTAATTCAGGATAGTGTTTATACAGTTCTTTGTTTTTTTCCCGGCAAGGAGCACACCAGGAGGCCCAAAAATCAACCAGGACATATTTGCCCCGATAATCAGTTAAAGCCACTTTTTTCCCTTGTATGTCTGGTAGAATGAAAGCGGGAGCTTCACCGGTTAATTGTGCCGCTTTTAGTTGCTCGTAGGTCTTTATAATCTGTTCTTTCATCCCGCAATCCGGCAGGCTGTCCCCAAGTGCTTCTATTGCCTGGGTGAATGATTTGTAGCTATTTTCATAGAAATACAGCACCCGGTAGATGATGTATTGGGCAATTTCTGTACCGGCAAACTGACGGATTCCGGTTAAACGGAAGGCTTCATTGTCCGCAAATTGCCGGGACAGAACGGCGCTTCGTTCTGCTTTGTGATGGATATCACTGATGGTATCATAGCCCATTGACAGACGGTTGTAGGTTTCCTCTCTGTTGTTTGCTTCCTGTAAATAGGTTGTAAAACGATTTTGCAAGGAAGAGGAATCTGCGGAGATAAAATAATAATGTCCGTTTTTTTCTATTAGGGTATAATGTTGATTTTCAGCATAAATTGGAATTTTGATATAATCTTTGTCCAATTGGACAATGAGCAGACTACCGGAAGGAATTTGACCTTCTAAACTGAAACTGCCATCAGTTTGTATAGGCAGAGTGAATAGACTGCTGTCCCGGTGAGTATGGGGAAGGCGTAAGTGTAATTCCTGGCTTTGGGGTATTTTTTCAAACTTTCCACTTAAGCGGAAAGACGGAGATTGCTGACAGGCAACCAAAAGCAAGATACAGATTGAAAATAAATAGGTTTTCATAAACAATTATTTTGGATGAAGGGGAATTGGAATGATTAGGGAAATCCTCTGTATTCCTGTTATTTTAAATAACTGTAAGAATACAAAGGACTTCCGGACAATCTGGAATTAGGATGTTATTCTTTGTAAATCATCTCAACGATTTCTCCGGCTATTCCCGTTTCATGCCATAATTCAGTACGGGTTTTATTGTCGAAACAATAAACATCTCCTATGTATTCTCCGTCACTGGAATTTACAGCGATATACAATTTGGATTCATCCGGGCTTAAAATCATGGTTTTTATTACATCTCCGTCTTTACCTACGATGAAATCCGGTTGGCTTTGGAAATGTCCCTGTGAGCTATAGTCGTAACGGAATACCTTGTTTCCGACGGAATAATACAGGATGACGGATTCCTGGCTGGCAAGAAAAGCACTGTGTGTCGTGATTCCGCTTCCTGTAACCGGAGTGACAGAATGTATCACGGGAACCAGAGGGGAAATATCTACAATTTCTATGATGCCTGTCGTCTTATGCTGCACAAAAACTAACGCTTCTTCTCCATGTTTGCAAGGGATCATATCGACCAGGGTTTTTCCTTTGAAAGTTTCTGGTAATAAGGAAGAACATTGCCATTCTCCGTATAATAACATGCCAAATGTATTGTCATAGAAAAGAATGTCGTCGCTGTATTTTCCATTATATAAACGCATTCCTTTGTCTGCCAGATATGCACCCGGGTACATCATTTCCAGCATTTTTTGAGGGGCGTTCATGTAACCATCCTGACTGTTGTCGAAACTTAACATCTTGCCTCCCCCTAAGAAAGTGAGTCCAAAGGAACCACTGCTATTACCGATCATATACTTCAATTCCGGGTCAGGATTGGGAATCTTTTTCTCGGCTGCAAAAGTTTTGTCGTTCACTAGAACAATTTGAGTCGGATCTTCGGTCGCAATGTAAAGTTTGCCAGCCTGTTGCAATAAAGCTGTTGGTTTCTTACCCAAAGATACCAGGGGATTATTCAGGCTGTAGGCATTTAATTGAAATTTCGTATTTTCAATGTCTTCACGTTTAAAAGATACCATCGAGCCGTTATTGAATTGGCTTAGTACGACCAGGCCTTCTTCGTATGGGGAAGTTACTTTCAATCGAAAATCCAGATAGGCTTCTCCGTCTTCGTTTGAGACGATCAGCCTACCCTGTACACCTTGGTCCTGGGTCAATTCAGTACATAAATAAGTCAGGTCTTTTTCTTTAGATACTTCTTGATAGTTGATTTCCCAACGGTAACTAACCGGTTTTGCCTGGTAAGTTTGTTCAATTTCCGGGGCTTCCAGTTTAAATTCAGACCATTGGTCACAACGATAGGGGTCCTTTTCAAATTGAGTTTTGAATTTGATCTGGGATATATGATTTAATCCCAAATCAGATTTATCATCTATGCATGAAGCAAAGAGTAATATCAGAATTCCTAAAAGATAATATTTTTTCATAATGATATTCATTTCATGATTAATTATTCAAATGGCCACCAAATATTTTCTTCAAAAATGAAGCCCGCTTCCGGATGTTCCTGGGCGTAATCGTAGACCTGGGTTTTGAAGGCATACATGATTTCCAGATAAGAGGCAGTGGCTTGCTCTCCCTTTTCAGGGCTGCCGTAATAAGCTATCAAACGCTGGTATTTGCCGGGTTGGTAAGGACCTGTACTACCTAAGTTGGGAGTCCACCATGCGGGTTCCTCCAGGTAGTTATTCATGGTCAGTACGGCTGTCAGGCTTTCTGTAATGCCTGTCTGGAATTCATCGTTTGCCACTAATTTCAGAACTAAGCGGAAAGAGGTGTCCGTGTCGGGCATTTTATCCCGGATAAGTTCTATCGGAAAGTAGGCATTTACGGAATCCGGTAGTAAAGAGTATTCCTCTTGTAACGCAACATAGTGAATGTCTTTTTGGGCTGTACTTTGGGCTTCATCTACTTCGATTTTGTATTTCATCTCGTGTGTAGCTTTCATTCCCAGCATCTTCACCGGATAATAGAACGTATGGCGGGTATATTCTGCCAATTGATCCCCGAAGGAATAATTGAGACTGTCTGCATTGAAATAGATTCGGGGTATATTGTCATAGAAACCGTCGGTATTGTCTTCACAGGCTGTAAATCCGATGAATAGCATCGTGATACCCAATATATTATAAAATATCTTTTTCATTTTCTTCAGAGTTATTTGTTAGTGTTTCCGAATTCTTTCTCATCTTCAGGCCAGGGGAGAATAAAGATGGCATTGGAAGGAGCTATGGTTACATTTACTTTTGACGGACTGGTAAATCCTTCATATTGATATTTGTGTTCGAAGAAAGTCTGACCTTCTCCCCAGAATTCTTTCAGTCGTTCTTTCATTAGTTCTTGTCTGAATTTCTCTTTGGAATCGAGTCGGTTGGCTTGCATGTCCATTAAACCACGGCTATTGCGCACTGCATTGAAGTAGGCGATGGCCTGGGTTGGATTGGAGTCATAGAGAGCTTCTGCTGCAATGTAATACATCTCTGGCAAACGCAGTAGGCATATTCCTTTTATCGCTTGTTCCTGTGCAGAGGAATTGCTGGCTTCTTCTTCTAGAAAACGACTGAAAGAGATGTTCGTACTATCAACTACATAATCAAAAAATTCATCGTAACGGTAATCATGATCATCTGGCCCGAGAGGGGTTTCTTTGTAAATCTTTTCGTAATCTTTCCGGACCTCTAAGCGGGTATCACTACCGGTAGCTTGTCGTTTGGCAATGAACATTTTATAGAGAGGAGTGTATAATTTGTTATTAAACAATCCCCAGATTAATTCCTGGTTTCCTGGATATTTTTTAGCCTTTTTCAGGTCATTATGGGAATTGATCAGGTGCAATTGGCTGGAAGAAATTATTTTTTCAGCATAGATTCCGGCACTGTCCAGATCACCTTTGAATCTGAATACTCTGGCTTTGATTCCGTATACGGCATAAAGGTTTACCTGGGTGTAACGGTTGTTCCGGTAGGGAGAGGAATTACTTCCCGTAGAAAGTAACGTGTCATTCGCCAATAAATATTGGGCTGTATTCAAGTCTTCTAATATATTCTCATACGTTTCTTTTAGTGTGAACAACTGTTTGTTCTGTAAATCGAATGTGTAAGCATAGGGGATACCTCCGGCTGTCGGATTACGTCGTATATCGTCACAATACAACCGTAATATGTCAAAGTGGAGAAAGGCCCGAAGGGCGTAAGATTCTCCCTTAATCAAACGATAGTCCGGATCAGCATTCAGATTGACGGAAGCAATGTTGCCCAATACGTTATTGATATAGGAAATACATTTGTAGGAATTTGTCCAGATGCCTTCTACTGTTGGTTGTACTGACTGGTCTGCATAGTTATATTCCTGTATTTTCTGTACTTTCTGATAATAATCTCCCAGAGAGTGGGAAGGATAGAAAAGTTGCCCCAATTGTTCTACAAAACCAAAACTCAGATTTTCACCATAAAGGACACTTTGGGCCATGCTGGCATAAATACCATACATAGCATCCCGGTAACCTTGTATGTCTTCAAATATTTTATCCTGAGTCACTTTTCCCGCCGGATTTACATCCAGAAAACTGTCGCATCCTGAGAAGGTCATAATAGCCAATAACCCCATGGAAAATCGATATAATATTTTTTTCATAGTATTCATTGTTTTATCTTAAAAGCTGGTACTTAAAGAAAATTCAAAACTCCGGGCAAACGGATAGTCAAACCCGCGTTCTTGTTTGACGGATGAAGTCCTGAATACGTCATTCATCAAAAATTCTATTCGTAGACGGTTTAAATGCAGTTTACTGTAAATTTTCGGACTGAAATCATAAGCCAGACTCAAAGAACGTAGACTTAAGGTATATTCATCTTCTATAAACCGGCTGGTTTGCAGAGGAACAGAGGTATCTGCGATGTCTTTGTATTTCACATGGTCACCCACTTCTTTCCAGCGGCTGTCGAATACCCGGTGATCAGCATTGTTTTGAGGATTGGCTCCCTCTACCCGGGTTACCAGGGTTTGATTGTAAATGGTTGCTCTTAGCTTGTAGTCAAACATCAGGTTCAATGAGATCCCTTTGAAAGTGAGGTAGGAACCGATGATCCCATATACTTTGGGATCAGAATCTCCATAAACTTTTTTGTCATGATAATCGTATTTGAAAGTGGGTTTACCCTGGCGGTTGATGTAGATTTCCTGACCGGTTGCCGGATCTATACCTCCGGATGGTACTGCTTTGATGGCACTTATCGATTCTCCTTCTTCGTAAACCGGCTTAGGGGTAACAGAATTTTCGGCGTTGTTTTCTTCATTCAGGTTTTTTAGGTAGTTACTGATTTTTTTAATTTTATTCCGGTTGTGTGTGGCTGTCAGGGAAAGTGCCCAATCCCAGTTTTTGTTTCGTAAGGCAATGACACGGGTACGGAATTCTATCCCACTATTGTCGATTTTTCCCATGTTTTCTGTTGCTGAGGTTACTCCGATTGAAGGTGCTTTAGAAACATCCAATAGCAGATTATCAGTGATTTTTTTGTAATAGTCTACCGTAACATCCAGTCGGTTCTGAAACAGATTGACATCCAATCCGATATTGTAAGTCAGCGTTCTTTCCCATTTCAAATCTGGATTACCGATAGTGATCGGAATGGCACCGATTCCTTTTTCATAATAAAGATCAGATTTGTATTCATAAGTGGTCAAAGCTTGATAGGGAGAAAAACTGGCATTTCCCAAATAACCGACACTGGCACGTAGTTTCAAACGGTCTGTAGGATTTGCTTTGAAAAAGTTTTCTTTGTGTATGTTCCAACCTCCACCGATGCTCCAAAAAGGAGCATAACGTTGATCAGACCCAAATTTAGAAGAACCTTCTTCCCGGATAGATAAATCGACAAAATAACGGTCTTTGAAAATTATATTGGCATTCAGGAAACCTCCTAAGCTGCGGTCCAGGTCTTCAGAACCTGAGGGGGAACTGCCTGAGGGATATTGCGAAGCAAATCCGGGATGGGCTAATTTGTCAGAGAAAATACCAATGCCTGTATATCCGTTACGGTTGATAGAAGTCGATTGGATATTGCCTCCGGCTAAAATACTCATCAAGGTTCCTTCTCCAAAAAATTTGTTGTAGCTGAGGAGTAATTTTCCCTGATAAGCGATTTGTTTATTGTTGGAAATAGTGATTCTTCCTTTTTCATTGGTTGCAGAAGTAGAAAATTCTTTGGATAGAGGAGAAACAAATACTTCTGTGTCATTTTTGTATTTTGTTAAAGCAAACGAACCTTCAATACGCAGTCCTTTTATGATTTCGAATCTCATATCCAGAGTATTGTTGATATAGAAATCTTCACCTCGGTTATAACTTCCAAGAGTCGCTTCATATAAAGGATTTTTATGTCCATAGGAAAGGTTATTATTCAAGGTCCCGTCTAAATTGTAAGCGCGGTCATAGGGATTTAACTTTACAAATTCTGAGAAAGAACCATAAGGAGATTCTTCATTGTTGACAGAAGATATTGTGGTTTGGTTTTGGATGAAAATTTTTTCGTCTTTGTTGTATGAAAGTTTGAAATTCAAGGAATAACGTCTTCTTTCAGAACCTTTCATTACTCCCCGGTCATTCCCATAGCGTACTCCCAGGTTGTAACGGACATAATTGTCTCCACCATATATGCTGACATTGTGGTTATTTGTGAAGGCATTTCTCAAGGGTTTGGAGATCCAGTCGGTATTCACCCCCTCGCGGATTCGCTGAAATACTTCATTGTACAGTTGGTCTAAGGCGTATTGTTGTGCGCCCGGACCATATTGGTAGGTGTAAAGATTAGCCCGTTTTTCATATTCCAGTTTTTCAGCTGCATTCAAGAGGTGGTAATCGCTTAACAGAAGCTTTGAAAGTACCGGTGTAAGAAACTTTCATTTTTCCTCCTTGAATTGCTTTGGTGGTGATCACAATGACACCATTCGCTGCTTTTGCTCCATATAATGCTGATGCAGAAGCATCTTTTAATACTGTTGCCGACTCTACATCGTTGATATCCATATCAAAAATGTAATCCAGGCTAACTTCGGCTCCATCAACAATAAAGGTGGGAACATTACTTCCTGTCGCAAAACTGCTTCGTCCGCGGATGAGAATCTCCGGGCGAGTATTCGGATCAGAGCCCCGTTCATTATTCTCTACTAATTGCATACCTGGAATGAAAGCCTGTAAACTTTGCAAAATATTTTTGGTACCTACGCTTAATAATTCATTCCGGGAAACAGTTTGAGCTGAACCGGTAAAACTTGCCCTTGATTTTGTTCCAAAACCGGTTACTACGACATCTTCTAAAGTTTGATTGTCATTTTCCAGGATGATATTATAATCGGTCTTGTTTTTGGTTATTTTTAATTCGTAGGATTTCATGCCGATAAAAGAGAAAACCAGGATTGTATTGGCATCCGGTATAGTTAAAGTAAATTTACCGTCTGCATCTGTAGCTACACCTAAAGCAGTTCCTTTGATTGCAACAGAAACTCCCGGAAGAACATCACCTTGCTGGTCAGTTACCTTACCTGTAATATTAATGCCTTTCACTTGTGGAAGTTGATTTACTGTTCTGGAGGAGATAATCACATGGTCATTCAATATTTCATAGGTCAGTGGTGTGTCGGTGAGGACGAGATCCAGAATTTCTTTTACGGTTTTTCCTGTGATATCACTGTGACAAGTATATCCTTGTACATCCTCGTGATTGAATACAAATTTTAATTCAGTTTTTTTCTGCATTTGTTGAAAGAGCTGAACCAGATTCACCTGATTTGATTTTAGGTTGATCCGTTTTTCCTGTGACCAGACGGTTGCATTCAGACCAGTGTAGCCTAATGTGATAATCAGGCACATGAGCTTAATCTTAATCATGATCCGGATAAGATTTTGATTTGTTTTTTTCATAATTTTGTTGTTGATAGTTTAACATGATTCCCGGATTAGGGAATGGTGTAGCCGGGATGTAGTGACGTGCATTCCGGCTTTTTACTAGTTAGAGTTGTTTTGTACAGTTAGTGTTTTTCCATTTAAGTGCATTTTTATTTTGTGTGTTTTTTCTAAAATAGTGATAACCTCTTGTATTGAGTGACTGCGGTGAAACCAGGCTGTAAAATGATAGTTTTTGATTGCTGCCTGTTGATAGACTATATCGAGATCATACCAGCGGGATAGTTCATTGAGGATATTTTCCAGGCGGCGGTCCTTAAAACAGAAGGCCTCATGGCGCCAGGCGACTATTTCTTCCAGGTCTACAGTGGTGATTTCCATATATCCTTCTATAAAACGGGATTGCTGACCTGGTTGCAAAGGGTGTATTTTTCCTTTCCGTTCCACCTGTACTTTCCCTTCAACCAGAGTGGCCGATGCGTAATCATTTGCATAGGTGCGTACATTGAATTGAGTTCCTGTTACACGGATGTCAAATTGTGGCGTATGGACAATGAATGGTTGTGCCGGATTTTTGGCAACTTCAAAATAAGCTTCCCCTTGTAGGTATACTTCTCGTTTCGCACCAGCGAATACAACAGGGTAATTGAGTACACTCTCTGAGTTTAACCAAACTTTGGTCCCGTCAGCCAATATCAAAAGATATTCTCCTCCCCGGGGGATGGTGATGGTGTTGGTTCCCGGAGTGTTTGTTTCGCCTGCTGCTTGATAGACAAGGGTTTTGGGTGTATTATTGTTAATGACTACTCCTTCTTCATTTTTCAGCACTTGGAAAAGAGTATCCTCTAAGGGAAGTTGCTCACCATTGGATAAAGTAAGGACAATTTGTTTCTTAGGAGGCTGTGGAATTTGTTTGGTTTGAGACATTTCAATTTTCGGATTTTCCGGATACTCAAA
>URJC01000013.1 GCA_900548135.1 uncultured Odoribacter sp.
ACGGAAGTATATATCCCATGGGAAACACTGTAATGATGATGGATGCCTGTAACAATTTGCCTCCCTCGGTGACCGGGGCCAGTCAATATCAGAAGGTGAAGTTGGCTCCTTTTATCGGTGGTTCCAATTCTCAAAACTTATTGTATGATGAAACCAATGAAGTGATGTTGATTTTCAAGGGAAATGCCGGGAGTTTATCTGGAAATCCTATATATGCTTTACCGGAAAATTTGAAATTGCGAAGTCATAAACTCTTTTTTATGGAATTCTACGGACTTAGTTTGACTAATGTTTATGCAAAGAATAAAGCAGATAACAAATATTATCGGTATACTTACGATACTTATGACCGGAATGAAACTAAATTAGGAGATCCGTTTGAAATTACAAATGGGGAATTGTTAGAGCAAGGAGAGCAATTTGTTTGTGATTATGTGAACGGGTTCTTTTATATGTCGATAGGGGATAAGTTGTATGTATTGAGAGGACATGAGCTGAGGGAGGTAACTATCAAAGACCCGGATGGAGTAGTGACTGGAGGATTTCAGGGATTGGAGAATATCTCTTTGTTGACCAGATATACCGGTGTCCAATCAGTAAGGCCTTATATTATGGTGGCTACCTATGGAGGGACGGAAAACAGCGGAAAGATTTATTTCCTGGAACCTAATTCCATCGAATCGAGCGAGTTGACTGTAAGAACTTATTTTGAGGGATTGGAGAAAGTGAAAAGTATCAGTCGCTTTTAATTTGGAATAGAAAAATTTTGAAAGCATACCCCCGAAAGTTTATTGTCTGACTTTTGGGGGGTATGCCAAAACTTATCAGACACTTCCTTTTGGGGTGGCGGGCTAAAAATATTAAAAAATCAATTTGAATGATGATGAGATATATCATATTATTATGTTGTCTGTTAACGGTCGGTCTTTTGCAGGCACAAAGTCCGGCAACGGTAGAATGCCGTATCGGTGAAGGTATTGGGGAAAAGTTACATCTGTTTAAAGTGGTAAATGGTACGAAAGTAGCTATTGCCGATGCGGTTTATAATAAGAACGGGTATTACGGATTTAAGTTTGTACCGGAGTATGAAGGTTTTTATGTGGTGGGGGATGACCGGAATTACCAGTATCCGGTTTATCTGAAAGGAGGAGAAACGGTTTCTTTGTATATGGATAAGGATACGGTTTATTTAGAGGGAAAAAAGAACACGAAGGAAAATAGAGTATTGTTTGATTGGATTGCTTTGTCAAAGAATATAGAGGCAAAGGCGGTTCATTTTAGACGGGTTCGTAGTACCTATAAGGATTTTTTTCCTGAATTTGAAGCTTTTTTGCCGCGTGCTGATCGGTTCAGGGACGGGATTAAAACTTCCAATCCGCGTTTTAACGAATTGATGAAAAGGAGCATCGATTTTGAAAAAGATTTGTACGCGCTTACTTTTTTATATACGCCGCGTACGGAACATCCGAAAAAAGAACAACGGATCGCTTATTATTCAACTATTGTTAGTCCTGATAAGTTCTGTGATGATGTCGTTCTGGATATGCCTTATGGTATGGAGTTGGTAAACCGTTATATTTTGTATATTACCTTGGAAAAAGGTCCGGCCGGGAAGGAAATGGATAAAATATCCCTGATTCCTGACAATCGGGTCAAGGGAGAGTTGGTTGTAGGTCAGGCTGCCGGTATGAAGTCTTATTTTGAGTTGAAAAAGTATTTGGCGGAAAATGAAAAATACCTGAATGCGGCTCAGAAAGAGAGAGTAGAAGCTATCGCTTCGAAAATGTATGAAGCCCGGAAAGGCCAGCTTTCTGCTGATTTCACCTATCCGGATGCTTCCGGAAAACAGGTTTCCCTTTCTGATTTCAGAGGCAAGGTGGTGTTGGTGGATGTTTGGGCGACTTGGTGCGGTCCGTGCCGGGGTGAGCTGCCCCATCTGAAAAAGTTGGAAGAAGAAATGAAGGGTAAGGAAGTCGTCTTTATCGGAGTTTCCGTTGATGAGGAAAAAAATTATGACAAATGGAAGAAGTTTATCACAGACGAGCAATTGCCCGGTATTCAGTTGTTTGCCAACGGGTGGAGTAAAATCACCAAAGACTATAAAATTACCGGCATCCCCCGTTTTATGGTGTTCGGCCGTGAGGGCAAAGTGGTTGAATCGGTTGCTCCCCGTCCCTCTAATCCCGATTTGAAGGCGCTGTTGGAAGAAGAGTTGAGGAAATAGCCGCTATTTGAAACTAAAGGAAATCCGTTGGCAGAATTAGTACATATTTAATTCTGCCAACGAATAAAGGAATGAAGAGCTAAATAAAAATCGAGGTTTATGAAAAAATGGTATTATTTGAATATCATATTTACGGGAGTATTTCCTATGGATATGTGTCCGTGTTATACTAATTTTAATTAATGATTAATTAACCATAGCTCTTTATTCCTTAAACTTTAGAGTATGCGAAAAAGAAAATTATTGGTTTGGTCGCTTATACTTGCTGTATTGTTTGTGTTATATTTTACATATAGTGGTATTACTAAAAAGCATGTGTATGTAGATGAGATTTTATTACCTGATGATATTACGAAAACGTTTTCGGTAGATTTGTTAGATAGCGTTTTTATAGATAATGATCTTTTTACATTTGTTGTAACAATGGATGATTGTGATATTTGTAAATTGATTCTGTTCAATAAAAGTTTTAATGATGCATCGTGTAATAAATGTTTTTTCAATATATCGTCTTCTTCCGGGAATGAAACATTGGCCCACTTGTTGTGTACGAAATGTTTTCCGACAACTTATGTTATAAACAGGTCTTATGAATTAGTAGGTGTATTGGAAGGTGTTCGTGATTTGGAAAGGAAATTAGATTCTGTGTTATATTTGAATCAGAAAATAAATGATTGTTTTATAGAAGGTGTTGAAAATGATTCTGTCCTTCCGATGTTATCCTATGCTTTGCAGGGATTGATTGATTTAAAAAAAAGGGAGTATAATAGTGCTTGGAAATATGTAGAAAAGTCGTTGAAGTCGGGTTCTTATGTATTTAATAATTATTTGTCTTATTTGATTTGCAAAAAGAACGGGCTACAAGATTCTATTTATTTTAAAAATCAAGTACTTTCTTTTCGAAATAGTCGGATGCATGTAATATATGAGAAAATCATTCATCAATTAAGTTCGGGGTTATGAATAGGCATCTGTTTGTTTTATTGGCTTTAAGTTTATTTTATTGTTTTGCTCATGGTCAGGCAACTACCTCGCTTATTATTTCAGGGCAGGTAGTTGGAGAAAAAGGAGAGGGATTACCTTATGCGACAGTTGCTTTAACCGAGATTCCGTTTACTGTAATTAAAGGGGTGGTGACAGACGAGCAGGGGAAATTTAAATTGGTAGGTGTGCGTGGGAATTATACGCTTCGTATAAGAATGTTGGGGTATTCTTTTTGGACGAAACGAATAACGGAGCAGGATAGTATCTTGAATATCGGTACAGTAAAATTGGAAGTCAAAGAGGAGCAATTGGGAATGGTGACCGTACAACCTTTGGTAGAACAAAAGGTAGACGAGATTTGTTATAATCTGAAAGCCGATCCGGATAGAGAAAAGTTGAACTTACATGAAATTTTAGGGAAAGTTCCCTTAATCAGGCATACTCCTTTGGGGGATCTGTATGTAGATGTGCCGGATAAAAAATTTTTAGTACTTCGTAATGGAAAACGGGATGCTCTTTTTTCGGGCAAGAATTTGGATGAAATATTGAAAGCGATGCCTGCTAAAGGATATTCTGCTGTTCGTGTCAAATTGAAGCCTTCTGAAAAATACGAGGGTTTTGATTATGGGTTAGATATTGAACCGGATCAAACAACCCGTTTGGTGGGAGTAGTCGGTTTGGTAAATGGAAAAGGAGTATGGGAACAGGGTGCAGGAGGTGGGGAAATAAGTTTAGGGGGTAGTAGCGAGAGACTGCGTTATATGTTCGGAGTAAGAGGCCAAAGCTATAGAACGCCTGTATATCATCAAATTAGCCGACAGCATTATTTAGAAGAAGATAATGTTGTGTATCGTGAGAGTAGGCGGAAGACATCGGGAGAAAATGGGGGAATTGGCGGGGAGTTGAGTTATGATTTATCCAAAAAGCATTTTGTGAATTTAAAAGTGCAGGGAGATAAATTTTTTTCGCGGAATGAAACTTCTATTCATGAACATACTTTTGTTGATGAAAACCGGTTGTTTACAGGTAGAAAAAGTTGGACAAATAATTCGGCTATACAGGTTACAGCCAATTACCAATGGGATATAAAGCCTGGAGGAACGACATTGAATGTCGTGGGGCAATATAATCAGCGTCCGAAGCAGTTGCGAAATGGTGAGAGTGAAGAGGAATCCGCTTCATATTATTTGCCATATTCTGAAACAGAGGATGGGGAAAAACAATATGCTTTACAAGTGCACTATGTTAATCCGTTGTCCCAGAAATTGAATTTGCAGGTAGGCGGAGGCTATATTTACCGACATTATGAATCAGAATATCGATTAGAAAATCAGGGCATTCAATCATTGATGCATATGACGCATCAACTCTATTCGTCTTATTTTAAATTGGCATATCGGATAAAAAGTTTTAGGGTTGCGGTCGGTACAAAATTGAATTACCTGAATGATGGGGAAGGGATATATCAAAGGGTTGGGGAGAATGAACAATGGATTACGGAAACCCCGTTTCATTGTTTGCCTAATGCAGAGATTTCATTCTTTTTCCCAAAAAAGAAATTATCACGTTTGGATGTCAATTATGTTATGAACAAAACCCGACCGGGGTTGGCTTTGCTTTCCACGCGTATAGATGACAGTAATGCGGATTATATCCGACAAAATAATAGGTCATTGAAGTCAGAAACAACACATAGATTAGGGATAAATATATCTTTATTCAATGTGCGGTTACTTCTTTCGGGTATCTATAGTCCCGATGGCATTCATTCGTATTGGTATGAAACAGATGCAGGGCAATTGGTGAAGACTTATGCAAATGATAGTGAAAATTATTCTTTCGCAGGGCAGTTGTCCAACTATCTGATACGAAAAAGTTTTACTTGCCAATTCATGCTTAATACCCAATATTCATATCGGCAGGTGGCTGAAGAAAAGGTGAAAAATTGGTTGAGTTATCTTACGGTGATGCCGGCTTATACCTTTAAAAATAAGTTGGCCTTGGGGGCTACTGCTTCTTATGTATATACGGTGTATAGCGGTATGGAGGGACAGAAAAACAGACATCCCTTTTCCTTGGGTTTGAATGTAAGAAAAAAGTTTCTGAAACAGGATCAGTTGGAAATCTCTTTGACGTGCGAGAATATTTTATATTTAAAATCCAAAAATGTTTACGAAGTAAATACAACGTATCAACAATTGAGGCAAGAAGTATGGCAACATTATTATCCGTTGGAATTTAAATTTTCCTGGCGGATCGGTTCGTTCCAGGTAAAACCTGTAAGAAAAGGGAGTCGTGGAATTATGCTAGATGATGTGAAAATGGAAGAGTAGCTATTGGAAAAATTGTGGAGGGACTGTAAAGATGAGTCCGGGTGTTATAGAAGTGAAAATAACATAGATTCAGCATTTCTGTATCGGACAAAGGCGTTAGAACATATACATAAAGTTGATGAATACATTTACGATAACTTGATAGATACACTAAAAACGTTCGTACCATGAAAATTTACCTTAGTGTTTTATTTGCCTTCTTTTTATCCTATGTGGCAATGGGACAGAATGTTGAGATATTTGTGATTCAAGGGCAGGTGGTGGAAAAGGATACCAAGGAGCCATTACCCTACGCAACTGTGGCACTGACGCAACTTCCCGATATGACCAGGATAATAAAAGGAGTGGTGACAGACGGGACGGGACATTTCAAATTAACTGCTTCTAAAGGTACATATAACTTAATCATTCGGAATATAGGTTTCCGTAACTTTGTAAAAAAGTTAACGCCTGATATGGAAGACAACATTGATTTAGGAGTCATCGAATTGCAGGTTCAGCCGGAAGTTTTAGGAATGGTAACGGTGAAACCTTTGGTAGAAGTTACGGCAGATCAGATTACCTACAACCTGATGGCAGACCCGGACAGGGAAAAATCCTCCCTGCATGCCATTTTAGACAAAGTGCCCCTGATTGAAAGAAATATAAAAGGGGATCTTTACATCGAAGATGAGGGGAAGAAGTTCCTGGTAGTACGTAATGGCAAAACAGACGCTTTGTTCGACGGTAATATCAATGATTTGCTAAAATCCATCCCGGCAAAAGGCTTCGCAACGGTTACCGTCATGCTGGCACCTCCCGAACATTACGGGGATTATGACTACGTCGTAAACATTACAACGGACAAAACGGCCCGATTGTACGGAGCCGTCGGTATGATAAAGGGAATAGGTGATGTCAATAACGGCTTGTTCGATTCGGAATCAGGCATTATATCCAGCCTAAACAAAGTGAGACTTAATGTCGGTGTGGAGCTGGATTCGAAAAATGCCCCCGAAAGGATAAATTCCATCATACGGGAGCAGAAAAAAGATGGTAGTTTACTTGTACAAGAAGAGGAAATAAATACATCGGGTGAGAAATGGGCGATAGGCGGTATGGTCAGCCAAGATATCAGCAAAGAGCATTTTATCAATTGGAGGATAGGTTACGGGAAGCAATCTGACAGAGACAAAAGGCATACAGAAAGCCAATGGGATGAGCAACCGAAAGAAATAACGGATTTTATCAAAAGAGCATCCATGAGGCCCTTATACGGTGCTATCGAATATCAATATGATATCGGGAAAACACAAAAAGTGCTGAATATCGCTTACCAGCTCAAATTGCAACCCAAAGAAAAAGAAGATTTCGGAAGCGGTAACGGACTTTCAATGACAGAACGGATGCAGGAACAGATATTGCAAGTCCATTATTACAATCCATTTAAAAAAGGATTCCGCTTGGAAACGGGAGCCAGTTACATATATCGGGACAACAGTCAGGAAGTGGGCTCAAAGGGAATTGTCAGCAATAGCCTGGAAGAGCGCAAGCACATCATCAATGCTTACGGCCGACTGAATTATTCCCACAAACGTTTCAGTGCGTTTCTTGCGTTGAAAGCCGACTACTTGAATGATGGAGACGGAATCCTTCAAATAACCGACGGAAAAGAGGAAAGGATTTCCGTTACGGGACTTCACTGGATGCCGGAAGCAAATGTTTCATGGCTCTTGTCGAAGAAAAATTTTTCCCGTCTGAGCCTTAGTTATACGCTCACGCACCTCCGGCCTTCATTGAAAATGTTATCGGTATACGAAGACCTTTCCACTCCCGGTATGGTTATCAAAGGTAATCCGGAATTAAAGGAAGAAGATTACCATGCTTTGAATCTTAGCCTGAATATTGCCAAATGGACCATCTCTTGCCTTTGGAATCACTCCGGCAATAAGATAGGCTCTTATTGGTATCAGAATGAACAACAACGGATTATTCAGACTTATGCCAATCAGAACATTTCCAATTATTATGGATTAAATGTGTTCCGTTCTTTCAGATATAAACAATGGATGTTTTCCGGAAGGGCAGGAAGCAATTATAATAACGAACGAATGGCGGGAGACGAACGAAGTGAAAAATGGAATGTTTTTGTGGACTTTGGAGTCAGTCACGCATTCAAACAAGCGTGGAACATAGGACTCAATGCCAGATATTATGACATGTTCTCTTCCGGATATTCGTCCTATGACAGATCACCCTATACTCTTTCTTGTTATGTGAAAAAACAATTCATGAAAGAAAGGGGAGAGTTGGAAATTTCTTATGGAGACTTACTTCGCTTTAAACAGGACTTGAAAAGCCAAATAGACACCGATATTTTCAAAATGACAACTCAAAGCGACGGCATATATATTCCTTTGAATATCACTTTGAAATTCCGTATCGGTTCATACAAAATACGACCTGTCCGCCAAATTCGCAAGGGAATTGTTATTGAAGATCTGTCCACTGAATAGGAGAAACAAAAGATTTCCTGTAGGCGGTTTCCGATGTTTCAAGCACTATTGCCAAGAACTTGGCAACAAGAATCTAATAAACCTGCGTCTTCTTTTCAAATGTGTACGTTATCATATAAAATGCCCCCTGAAAGTTAGACAAAAAACTTTTAGGGGGGCACTTCAAAGTATTTGGCACCTTCATTTTTATTTGGAATAAATTTATACTTTTGTCTTGACAGGATAATTGAATTCGGACTTGGTTGTTTTGGTTTTTATGTATGTATCTGATAAAACAATTTGTGACTGTTTGAAGGGAAAAAAGATGAAGGGGTTGCAATATCTTTTTGAAAAGTATTACAAGCCTTTGGTTTTATGGGCAGATACATTTTTGAATGATATCAGTATGTCCGAAGATCTGGTACAGGAATTGTTCATCAAATTGTGGGAGCAGGGATTGTATAGTCAATTGCGTCCTGAGACATTGAGGACTTACCTGTATACTGCTGTGCATAACCGGGCTTTAAATCTACTGGATAAGAATGATCCTATAAGATTGGCGTTTCAGGTGGATGACGGATTGGAGTTCTGGGAGGAAAATAATGAGCCGGAAGAAGAAATAATGCGTCAGGTTGATGAAGCTATTGCAAAATTACCTGACAGAAGCCGGGAAATTATTGAGTTGGTCTATTTGAAAAATATGAAATATAAAGAAGTTGCGGAAAAACTTCAAATATCAATGTCTACTGTTAAAACTCTTTTAGTCAATTCTTTAAAAACATTGAGAAAAGAGTTTAAAGATAAAAATAATCTTTTTCTGTTTTTTTTATTAAAAAAATATCAATAATCATTCAACCGTTTTTTCGTTTTGGCTGTATTATATATACAAAATGCAGTTGAAATGAATTTCTCAGATATTGATCAAAAATTATTTGACTTTTTATCTGGAGCATTACCGGAGAAAGAAGTTGATGAACTTCGGGAGTGGCTCAATGCGGATGCAAGAAACAGCATGTATTATCAACAATACAAGCAAAAATATCTGAATTTCCGTTGGGGATTGCGTGTCCGGATGATTTCAGGTGATTTTGTTCAAATCCGGCGGACATTGCAACAACACCGGCATTTTCTTGTTTTCAGGAATATTGCGGCTATTGCAGTGTTCGTATTGATTGTTGGGGGTGGAATTCTATGGTATCATTCTGCAGATCAGGGAAAACGGTCTTTAGTTGTGGCTGCTGATTCCATCAGACCAGGCAAATGTCAGGCTGTCTTAGTGCTTTCTTCCGGGCAGCAATTGAAACTGAGTCAGGCTATCCAGACAGTCAGGGATGTCGATGGAGTATCTATCCAGGTAAGTCCTGAGGGTGTTTTGAATTATAGTTCCGGGGATTCAGTTTCTTTTTCTGAAAATTCATGTAATCGTTTGCTTGTTCCCAAGGGCGGAGAATACAAGTTGCAACTGGCTGATGGGACTCAGGTATGGTTGAATGCTGCTACGGAATTCAGTTATCCTGTTGCTTTTACCGGAAAACAACGGAAGGTTTTTTTAAAAGGAGAAGCTTATTTCGAGGTGGCTAAAGATTCCTTGCGTCCTTTTATTGTGATGGCAGATGATGTTGAGGTGAAAGTGTATGGAACTAAGTTTAATGTAGAGAATTATGCCTCAGATCATATCCGGACTGTGTTGGTGGAGGGAGCTGTGGGAATGGCGAGGGGAGGGGAAGAGGTAAGATTAAAGCCTGGACAAAAAGGAGAGACTGTCGGTGGGGGAATACAGGTTGAGACAATAGATGTTGCTGCTTATGTCGCCTGGAAGGATGGGGATTTTGTTTTTGAGAATGAACGTTTGGAGGATATTATGGAGCAGATTTCACGCTGGTATGATGTGAATATTTTTTATAGTCGTGAGAGTTCAAAAGATATCCGTTTGTCCGGTGATATGAAACGATATAAAGAGATACAAGCGTTGTTGTATTATTTCGAGCGGATTTCTGATGTGCGTTTTGAAATTAAAGAGAGGACTATTGTGATAAAATGATAGGATTACATAGGAATAAAAGAAAAAACAGATAAAGATGGGCGAACATCATTATCTGTTTGATAATCAAAAACGAACAGCGACGACCGACCAAAGTGTAACTGTTCAATTGTTGAATTACTAATTACAAATTTATGAATTCTAATTGGATTTATGTTCTGTCAGGGAACAAAAGACTGAAAATTCTTAAAATCATGAAATTATTCACGATTTTTATGCTGGTGTTTGTTTTGGGAGCAGCGGCCAGTAGTTATTCTCAAAATCAGCTGGTGTCATTGGATTTGAAGCAGTGCAATGTACGGCAACTGTTTAAAGAAATCCGGAAACAAACCGGTCTGCGTTTTGTGTTTAATGAGAAACATGTTGCTGGTCTGACCGGTTTGGATGTTCAGACCGATCATCAAAAGGTGGCAGATGTATTGAACGAAGTATTTGGAAAGACCAATTTAGAATGCTTGTTCGAAGATGATGTGATTTTTGTGGTTCCCCGGAAATTACAACAGCAGGAAACTGTAAAATCAGTCACCATTACAGGAAAAGTGACGGATAAGCAAGGGAATACACTTCCGGGAGTGACGATTTTGTTGAAGGGGACCCAGCTCGGGACTGTGACAGACAGTGAGGGGAACTATAAGCTTACAGTACCTGAGATGCAGAATCCGGTGTTGGTGTTTTCTTTTGTAGGTATGAAAACCACTGAAGCAAAGTTTATGGGTAAAGTTCCTTTTCATATTGTCCTGGAGGAAGATGCCACAGAAATGGAAGAAGTTGTCGTGACCGGTATTTTTGAACGGAAAGCAGAGAGTTTTACCGGATCAGCTTCTACTTATAAAGCTGAGGATTTGAAAATGATGGGTACCCAGAATGTTTTACAGAGCTTACGGACACTGGATCCCTCTTTTCACATTACTCCGAATAATCAATTCGGTTCTGACCCGAATAAATTGCCGGATATTGATATCCGTGGAAAGACCAGTGTGGTTAACCTGAAAGAAGAATATGAGACGGACCCGAACCAGCCTCTGTTTATTCTGGATGGTTTTGAAGTGCCCTTGCAGACCATCGTTGACTTGAATATGGAACGGGTGGCTTCAGTGACTATACTGAAAGATGCAGCATCTACGGCTATTTATGGATCCAGGGCTGCCAATGGGGTGGTGGTCATCGAAACTAAAAGGCCGACACAAGGAAGTCTGAGATTGTCTTACAATGGAAATTTTAGTGTGCAGATGCCCGACCTGAGTGATTACAATATGATGAATGCTGCCGAAAAACTGGAATTTGAACGATTGACCGGCTATTATTCAGCCAGCGATCAGGTATATCATTTTAATTTGCAGCGTTTGTATAATGAACGCCTGAGCAGAGTACAGAGCGGGGTGGATACCTACTGGCTGAGTGAGCCGGTACGAACCGGATTTTCACATAAACATAACCTCTATCTGGAAGGAGGGGATCATGCGATGCTCTATGGGGTAGGAATCAGTTATGCAGGCACCGAAGGAGTGATGAAAGAGTCAGGAAGGGATGTATTGAGTTTCAATATGGATTTACGCTACAGGAAAGGTAAATTCCGGTTTGATAATAAGTTTACTCTGGATTATACGGAGGCGGAAAATGCCCCTCAATCATTTTCTGTTTATGTGCAGACGAATCCTTATTATGAAAAGGATTATGAAGGAAGTGTTCCCAAATATTTGGAGGACAGTAAGGTGGGACTTGGAAACGGAGGGTATGATCCTATTAAGCGGGCCAATCCGTTATATAATGCAAGTTTAAATAATCTGAATGAGACGAAGGAATTGGGTTTTCGTAATAATTTCCAGATGGAATGGCGGCCAGTAGAGGGATTGGTTACCCGTGCACGGATTAGTTTGAATAAATCTGACTATAAAGAAGAAATATTCAAATCTCCCTTTCATTCTGATTTTGATGAAACAGAGAAAACAGAACGCGGATCGTATCGGAAATCTATGCGGGATCGTTGGTCTTATGATGGGGATGTGACGGTGACCTTTGGTAAATTGCTGGCAGAAAAGCATCAGGTGAATGTTGTCGCTGGATGGCGGTATGCCTCCAATCGTTCGATTAATGACGCTTATACAGCAATTGGCTTTCCGGATGATAATGTGCCTAATCCGGCTTTTGCCAATCAATATGCGACTTCAAGCAAGCCTTCTTATAGCGAGTCAACGGCCAGAAGTACCAGTTTTTATGTCAATGGAAACTATTCTTTTGCAAACCGGTATCTGTTGGATTTCAATTTTCGTGAAGACGGATCGTCGGTATTCGGAGTGAATAAACGGTTCACTGGCAGCTGGTCAGTCGGAGTGGCCTGGAATATCCATAATGAGGCTTTTATGGGGGATTGGGCCGATCTGCTAAAAATCCGTTTTTCTGTGGGTAAGCCGGGAAATCAGAATTTTTCTTCCTATAAGTCTTATACGACTTATGTGTATAATACGGTGGTACAGAATTTATTTGGTATGGGAGCCGAAGTGTCTGCTTATGGAAATCCTGACCTGAAATGGCAGCAAAAACGGGATTATAATATCGGTTTGGATGTGAAGTTGTGGGATAACCGCATTACGATCGGAGGGGATTTCTATATCGCTAAGACCAATGACCTGATTTCGACCCTGACTTTACCGGCAGCCAACGGGTTTACAACTTACATTGAAAATATCGGGTCTCTGAAAAATACTGGTTATGAATTGCGTCTGAGTGCTTATGTGCTCCGGAAAGACCAGATGAGCTGGTCGGTTTCGTTGGCAGGTATACATAATAAGAATAAAATTGTGGAGGTTTCGCAAGCTTTGCTGGATGCTCAGAATGCAATAGAGTCCGAGGATCTGGTTAATCCGAATGTACAGTTTCGCCCTGGTTACTCAAGCAATACGATCTGGACAGTCCGGTCGGCGGGTATTGATCCGGGAACCGGAAAAGAAGTGTTTATCAGCCGGGATGGCAACCGCACTTACAATTGGAGTGCTTCCGATATAGTGGCCACGGGAGTGAGTGATCCCAAATTAGAAGGAAATATATCCAGCATGTTCCGCTATAAAGGCCTGTCGTTGAATGTCTCCTTCGGATATCGTTTTGGAGGGCAGATATACAATAGTACACTGGCTAATAAAGTGGAAGTATCCAAAACAGCTATCGGTTGGAATGTGGATGCCCGGGTATTTCATGACCGCTGGAAAAATATCGGCGACCGGGCTTCGTTCAAGGGACTGGACGATTTCACACCCACAAATAAGACTTCCCGGTTTGTACAGGACGAAACTACTTTCAGGTGTCAGAATATGACCCTGCAATATGAATTGAAATCCCAGGCACTGAATAAACTTTTGGGAATAGATTACTGCCTGTTCTCCGCCAGTACTTCGGATTTGTTTTATATCTCGACGGTGAAACGGGAACGGGGGACATCCTATCCTTTTTCAAGGCAGTTTAGCCTGGGGGTAAATGTCGTATTTTAGGTATTGTAACTTTGGATGTTAATTATAATAGTTTATTTGTTATGAAAAATAGAAATATAGGATTAATAGGAATCTGCTTGTTTGCCTTTTGTTCCTGCGACAGTTGGTTATCGGTTTCTCCTTCGAATGAGATGCCTGTGGAGGATCAGTTTGGTTCGGAACAGGGAGTGAAGGATGCATTGGCCGGGGCCTATGTCTTGGTCAAGGATCAGAATTTATACGGGAAAGCCCTTAGCTTTGGATACATTGAGAATATGGCATCATTGTGGGATGCTGCAGTAGCTTCCGTTGAGGAGTCATTGACATTGCATGAATACGATAAGGTGACGGGGGCGGTAGATAATCTCTATGGGAAAATGTATAATGCTATTGCAAATGTCAACAATATCCTGGATCATATCCATGCAGATAATGGGGTTTTGCTTACTCCGGGTATGTACGAGATCATCCGGGGAGAATGTCTGGCGTTACGGGCTTTTTTGCATTTCGACCTGATGCGCTTGTTTGGTCCTGTTCCGGCCGACTTAGAAGCCGGGGGGGCGAGGTTGCCCTATGTCAGAGTGGTATCGAAGGAGATCAAACTTCCGGTTTCTTATGATGAATACAAGGATTTTTTGTTGAAGGATTTGAGGGATGCGGCAGCCCTGTTGAAGGAGTATGATCCTATCGTGGTGGAAGGTTCGGTGACAGATGAGTTCCTGGTCAGGAGAACTTGCCGGATGAATTATTATGCCGTAAAAGCTTTGCAGGCCCGTGCATTCCTTTGGTATGGCGAAAAAGAAAATGCTTATGCGGCAGCTATGGAAGTGATTGAGGCTAAAAATAGTGACGGATCAAAGAAATTTGATATTGAGGCTATCAAGACCGCTTTCCCCGGTCAGGATTTTATAATTTATCCGGAACAGATTTTCGGATTGTATGATCACCAGTTGGATGACAAATATTCATCTTTTTTTCAAACAGGAATTTTATATAAAGGGACCTCTTCACAGGAGATCATGAAAAACCTGTACGGGAATACAGGTAAAGATTTCCGGGAACTGTATTTGTGGGAACTACAGCGTCTTGTGGACGGGGATCGTTATACGATAAAAAAATACAATGTTACTTTAGGGGTTAAACAAATTCCTTTGATCCGGCTGAGTGAGCTATATTTTATCGCTATAGAAAGCGGCAGTGCAGAACAAGCCCAAAAGCTGTGGGACGAGTACAGGGATTCCAGGGTATTGGACAGAAAGGACCTTCCAACTGATCCTGAGCAATTGCAGCAGGAGATCTTGACGGAATTCCGGAAAGAATTTTATGCCGAAGGGCAATTATTCTATCTGTATAAACGCTATAATTCTCCTCGTGAAGATATTCTTTTTGCCAATTCCCGTTTAGTGGTTAATTACATATTACCATTGCCCAAAACAGAGTTGAAATGAGAAACTAACAGATAGTTAAATGTTTGAATCTAATTGAAAATAGGATGAAAAAGATAATCATATTAGCTGCAATGACCGGGATTTTCTGGGGATGTGATCAGGATGAATATATGGTCTATGAGGATGATGCCCGTTTGCAATTCGGTCCTACACCGGATAAGATATATACCCAACAGTCGGAATGGGAAGATACGGTAAAGACTTTTTCGTTTTTGTCGGTAGATGCTGACAAAATGCTGGATACCGTTTATTTTGATATTTACAGTATTGGTGTTGTCAGTACGGTTGAGCGTCGTTATGAACTTGAGCAGGTTGTGATTGATAGTGCGGATAATGCAGAGCCTGGCGTACATTATAAGGCTTTTGACGATCCGGAGGTCAGCGGAATGTATGTGATTCCTGCCCATAGTGCCCATGCTGTGGTACCGGTGGTGGTGATGCGCGATACCTCATTGGACAGCCGGGAATACGTGCTGAAATTCAGGATTAAGGAAAATGAAAATTTCAAGTTGGGTGATCGTGGCAAACAATGGCGTAAACTTTACTTGTCGGACGTGTTGCTGCGGCCTACCAAGTGGAATGACGGTTATTTCGGAACTTATAGCAAAGTGAAACATCGGTTTATGATGGAGCAGACCGGATTGAAATGGGACGATGAGTACCTGGAGATAGTGCTGAGTGATGTTTCCATGGGGTACTATTGGCAGGGAAAATTCCGGGAATTATTGTATGCCTATAATCATGATCCGGAGAATAAGGATGTGCCCTTAAAAGATGAAAATGGATGGGAAGTGAAATTTTAAAATAGCAAGATCATGAAAAATAAGATAATAATCGGTTTAATACTTGTCATAGGGGTATTTTTAACCTCCTGTTTTGAAGATCTGGGTAATTATGATTATACATCCAATGAGGTAATTACCATCGGAGGAGATATAAAGAAAGATTATTCAGTCGTGCAGTTTACCAGTAAACTGACTATCCGTCCGGAAGTAAGTTCCAATATACCCGGAGCGGAGTTTGAATATGCTTATTGGGTATATGATAAGGATCAGGGATCACAAGTTCCCGACACCCTTTTGGTTGGAAAGAAAGATCTGGAAGAGTATGTGGTGGGATTGCCTTCTAAAACTTACAAGCTGATCTTTCAGGCTAAAAATGTAAAAACAGGAATTCAGGGATTCTGGGAGGCAACTTTGAATGTGACGACCACTTCTAATCACGGTTGGTATATATTAAAAAGCGAAGATGGGAAATGTGATATGGACTACTATAATATGGCCGGAGAGAAGGCGGAAAATGTACTGCTGGCTTCCTGTGGCAGACAGTTGGAGGGAGATCAGGCAGAACGGATAACAGTGGGTACAAACTATGCCGATCCGGAAGATCTGGATCCGAAGACGAATACTTTCCGGAAAACCACGGTCCTTTTTCCGGTGAGTAACCGGGATGCCAAGGCGGTGAGGTTATCCACCGGAAAGATTATCAATGATTTTCCGGAAATGTTTCAGGAAGAACCGGCGGAACCTTATGCGCCGGGAATGGCTTTTGCTACCGGTATGGCACAATTTATCCTGAATCAGGGAAAGGTGTATTATTTCTGGCCCTATACCTCTGCTTTGAGTAAATTCTCTGTGGAATTGGCCCGGAATGAGACTTTTGATCCGTACCGGATATCAAAATACATGATGTACGCTACCCCTAATCCGATCGGGTTTGATGAAGTCAGTACTTCTTTTGTTGCCATTCCGGGAAATGGAACAACATTGATATCTATGACAGATATGCCGGGTACTGAATTAAGTGCCAATCATACGCAGATGAATCTGTTGTGGGCAGGCAGTAAGGGTTTATATGATATAGAGCATTATGCGGTCATGCAGGAACAACAGGATCCGTCCCGGAAATTTATTGCTTATATTACTTGCCTTGGGAATAGTATGACAATTAAGCGGGATAATCTGGAATCGACAGATCCGGCTTATGGGGCTTCGTTGTTCACTTTGAATCATTCATCTTCACAAATCTTGTATTTTGTAAATGGGCATGAGTTGTGGTCCCGGAGTATTGCTGCAGTGCCTGGAGTGAATTCCAAACTGGAGGTGGTGCTTCCGGAAGGGGAGATTGTTTTTATCAAACATATGCCCTATAGTGTTTATGGTAAGCCGGAAGAATCGTTTGATTACCTGCTGATCGGGACTATAAAGGACGGTAATTATGAGGTGGTCGGGTATACGTTGGATGCAGGAGGCCGTCCCGCCGATCCGGAGCCTGCCTTGCATTTTGCAGGAAAGGGTAAAGTGGGTGATGTCATTTTTGTATTTCCCAGTGTATCGGGTACAACATTCGTACCTTCTTACTGATAGGATTTTAACACTTAATTCAAAAAATGAATCATGAAAAATCAATTTTTTACAATAATGGTTTGCCTCTTGATGTGTACTTTGGGTGTGAATGGACAGAAAAAGCAGGCAGCCGGAGTCAATTTCGAGAAGAATTATGCTGAGGCTTTGGCCAAAGTAGGAAAAAGCAAACAAAAACAGGGTCTGGTTTTTGTATATTGTTATCAGGAAGGTAATTCTGCCTGTGCCAAGATGGGGAATCTGGTATTGAAAAGCCGACAGGTGGGTGATTTTATCAACCAGCACTTTGTGAGTACCCGGATAGATGTCGGACAGGCTGGAAATGAAGAATTTGTGAAACGTTATCCCATGTCTGTATTACCTGCCTTTTTTGTTTTGGATAAGACGGGAGAAGAAATCGGACGTTTCTGCGGGTCTGCCGATCCGGAGGTTTTTCTGGAAAAATTGCATTATGCTATGGATCCGGCCAATTCGGTGAAAGCGAAATTGGAAGCTTTTAACCGGGATAAAACAACTGCCCGGGGACGCGAATGCATGGAAGCTTATTATCGGGCTGGGAGAATAAAGGAAATGGCAGAGTTTGTTGAAAGTATTTTTTATGCCTATCCTCCGGAAGAAAGGTATTCTGTTGAAATGTGGAAGTATGTGGCACCTGCATTAATGAACACCACTTCTAAAGTTTTTGCTGTTTTTCTGTCAGAAAAGTATATCGCTAATCAATATCTGGGGAAATCAGTCGTAGACGAAGCTTTGGCTAAATCGATACGTCAGTATGCCTTTTGGTATGTTGCCGGAAAATTGAAAGATAAACCCGAAGATGCTTTAGCGTTGATCAGCCGTCTGGCCCTGATCGACGATCAGAATCTGGCGTCCCATTATATTTGTGTTGCCAGCCAATTATATACTCAAAAGCCTTTTAGTCATGATAAGGTGTACGGTTATATTCTGAACTATCTTTCTGCCGAAAAGGTGTGTGCTTTGGAAGCAGAGGACAGGGAATTTGTGGAACATTTCCTGATGAACATAGAGGGGATGCCGCAGCAGTTGATCGAGCGCTATCAGAAAGACCGGGAAGCTTATTTCAAAAAGCAGTTGGAACAGGGTGTTTCCAAATGAAAATTTTGCCGGTAGGTTTTCTTTAATCGGAAAAGATAAAGATGATGAGAAATTTTTATTGCCGGCTTTGGTTGGCGGGGCTGATTGTTTCAGCCCTGCAGACTCAGGCAATGGGGATAGACATGTCCGAGTACGGGCCTGACACTGTGGTTAACAAACAGTCCGGTAAACTGTTTGCTAAGGGGATGCTGAGTCCATTCTGCCGGGAAGGAAGGTATTATTGGCGGATTCCGGATTCGTTGCTGGATCGCGACTGGTTGTTGGTGTGCCGTATTGAAGCTGCTGCTGATCACCTGCAACCGTAGCCGTAATGACGGGTATGCAGGTGATCAGGTGAATACGGCTTTATATCGTTTTGAAAAGAAAAACGACAAGCAGTTGTATTTACGGAGAATGGTGCTGAATGAACGGGCTGACACGTCCGGCGTTATTTTCCCGGCTTACCGCAAATCTAATGTACAGGGGATCGTAATGGCTTTCGACGTGAGGGCTTATGCGAATGAAGAGTATGAAATTGATGTCACAGATTGGCTGCAATCGGATACTGATTTGTTGTATTTTTCGGCTACAGCAAGGGGGGTATTGCGCTTAGGCGGGCAACAGAGAGACAAATCGGAGGTTTTATCAGTCAGGGCTTATGACCGGAATGTAGAAATCCGGACACAGAAAACCTATGCTTTACAGGGAGGTTTGGGGATGGCGACCTATCTGTTACATACCTCTCTGTTACTGTTAC